>NZ_JCACKM010000071.1:0-35636 GCF_059505385.1 Desmonostoc vinosum | reverse complement strand
CAGGAGCGTCGCGTCATTACGAATTACGCGCTTCGCAGCGGTAGCGAGTCCTCGAGCGTCATTACGAATTACGAATTACGAATTATATTGACTCACCGCCTATTGTTTGACTTGACAGGTAAAGGTAGTCCCAAAGATTGATGAAAATCTTCTTGAACTTTGCGGGTGAGGCGACGGGAGACTTTGCGGACAATTTGATTGAGGAGGCGATCGCCTGTAGATTGAATTAAAGACTTGGGCAGTTGTTGAATAAATTTGGGGAAGTGAATCTCAACTATCAAATCCAATTCCCATTCAACTCGTGTTACTTCTCTATTATCAGTAAAAACATCATTGATTGGGTTTTCTGTGAACCTGAGTGAGGCTCGATAATCTACGTCATAACCAGGTGGTTGATAGTTAGGAACGGGAATTGTACGAATGCGGTAAATACCTTGCTCTGGAGGTAATAATTCTAAACCAATTTTTGGCTCTACTTCATAACCAAAAGCGCCAAAACTACCAATTACTAAGGTATAACCATTTTCCCCTAGTGCCTGCACTTTCATCGGTTCAGCGCAGCGCGAAAACCAACAATTGTGAGTATTAAGATACTCAGCAACCTTATGAGCTGGGGCATACATATCCATCGAGTCTTGATAGCGCCCATAAAATTTTGTTGTTTTAGCTACATTTACTTGCGGTAATGCATCTTCAGTTTCCCCTATATTTGACGCCATAGGTAGAACTGTTTCTGTTATTTCCAAGGATTGATATTCACCGTTTCTTGAAAGCATAAACGCATTGCTGTATATTTTGGCGTTTGTCTATATTAATGATTCCCGCCTTGTGTGCTTCATTTCGCACTAACATCTCATTTTGACGGAAACCTTAATAATATGCCATCGACTCCATAGAATTACTAAAATTAAAGAATTGAATAAGCACATATTAGATTTTCAGGATAGCGTTTACCATGAAAGCATTTGTAGCAGGAGCAACGGGTGAAACAGGTCGCCGAATTGTAGAAGAGTTGGTAGCACGGAGTATTCCTGTTCGAGCGCTAGTGAGGGATACAGAGAAAGCTAAGAGTATTCTGCCTCCTGATGTCGAATTGGTGATAGGTGATGTGTTGCAACCAGAAAGCTTGACTGCTGCTTTGGGGGATAGCACTGTAGTATTGTGTGCGACTGGCGCAAAACCTAGCTTTGACCCCACAGGGCCCTACAAGGTAGATTTTGAAGGCTCGAAAAATTTAGTGAACGCTGCCAAAGCTAAGAATATTGAGCATTTTGTCTTCGTTTCATCTTTGTGTACTTCTCAGTTTTTCCATCCCCTAAACTTGTTCTGGCTAATTTTAGTGTGGAAAAAGCAAGCCGAAGAATACATTCAAAAAAGTGGTCTTACCTACACGATTGTGCGGCCTGGTGGTTTAAAGAATGAAGACAACTCCGATTCCATCGTTATGCAGGGAGCTGATACATTGTTCGAGGGTAGCATCCCCAGAAAAAAAGTTGCCCAAGTTTGTGTTGAGTCCTTGTATGAACCAGCTGCACGCAATAAAATTGTGGAGATCATCGCCAAACCTGAAGCAGCCCTTAAGAGCTTTTGGGAGTTATTTGCTAGCGTTGCGTAGTCATTCGTCATTTGTCATTTGTGATTACAAAGGACTAGAGACTAATGACAAGTGACATTTTGAGACTCTTGTACGATAAATCACACAACAACAGCATGAAATCCTTCTTCCCCCACTCCCCACTCCCAACTCCCCACTCCCTTTTGGTGAACTTTATCGAAATTGCTGCGTCAATGATTGTTGTTAGCTAACAGAGCAGATTTTAAGGAGTCTAACCCTGAAAGGTTTTGAACTCAAAGGTGTTGAAAAGCTGATTGGGCCAATAATTGCGCTCCTCGGTTTTGTGTTTCTATTACAGTGGTATATTTTTGGAGAAGTGCGATCGCCTTCTGATCCTGTTTTTGCAGTTAAACAGCCACCTTTGGTCATGAAAGGAGGCGATCCTTACATCCGTGCTTTGATGCGAACCATCTCAGCCAGCGAAGCCAACAGCAACCGCCCCTATTCGTTGTTGTATGGTGGACAGCAAGTTAACGACCTCCGCCGCCACCCTGAGATATGCGTCACAATTGTTACTGGGCCAAATACTGGTAATTGTTCTACTGCTGCTGGTAGATATCAAATCATCAATACTACTTGGTATCACATAGCTCCTCGCTATCACCCAAATCCCCCAAACGTGATGCAGTTGATGTTGTTGGCTACTTATAGCTTTGAACCGGAATATCAAGATGTAGTAGTTTATCGTTGGTTGAATGATTCACAAGTTTGGGGAACTGATATTTCTCAACTACTGCGTCAAGGAAAGTTAAATGATGTTTTGCGGCGACTCTCTCCCACCTGGACAAGTTTAGGATATGGGATAGAAACTAATTCTATTAGTAGTTCTTTGCCTAAGATTTATCAAAAAATCTTAAAAGAGGAATTAAATGCTAAATCAGTTGTCAGTAAATTTGAGAACTGATACTGTTTGACAAAATTCCTGATACACATTACTTTTCCTGCCTCCCGTGCTTGCCGATAATCAAGGTACTAGTGCTAACACTCCCACGGGAGAACCCGAACCACCTCGTAATCTAAGAATTGCGATCGCTAAAGTAGTACCTTGAGGTGGTAGTTGATCTAAATTTGTCAAATTTTCCAGCACAATTCGCGGCTGTTCTAATACCAGGCGGTTGATAGCAAAACTGTTGTCCTGTCCTGGATCTACACCATGAGTGTCAATCCCTATCCCAACAATTTGCCGCTCGTTAAGTAGAAACTGAGTAGCATCCTTACCAAACCCTGGAAAATGCATAATTCCCTTAGCATCCAAGTTGAAGAAGGCATTTTGATCAAACCACTTATGTTGCCAGCCAGTGTAAAGTAGTACTACACTACTAGCTGGAATTTTACTGTACTGTTTTTCCCAAGCGAGAAGATCAGCAATAGTCAGAACATAATCGGAATTAATTGCTACAGCTGGGCAAATATCTATGACTATTGCAGGTACAATCAATGACTCAGCAGAGTATTGATCAATTCCTACACCGGAGTTGTAAAAACTATTGGGAGCATTAATATGGGTGGCGCTATGTTCACCTAAACAGAAACGCCGCAGGTAGTAGCCATCTTGTTCAAGTTCTGCGACGGTGGTCAATTCTACTGGCGGATCACCAGGCCATTGGGGAATATCGGTGTTAATTATATGACTGAGATGGATGACGCGGGAGTAGCTAATATGATGTTGAGTCTGTGATTGGCTCATTAGCAAAAAAATCCTGAATATTTTGCACAAAAGTCAAAGTGTTTTCTAAGTGAATGTTATGTCCAGAGTTACTAATTATTTTTAACTGGGCAAATTTGCATATTTGGGACATTTCCGTATTAATATCTATAAATTTTTGATCGTACTCACCAACGAGTAACAACAAAGGCTTTGTATGATCTTTGAGTTTTTCCCACAAAGAAGGTTGGCAGCCAGTACCCATCAAGCGCAAAGATTTCTCTAATTCAAGTGGATGGTTTTGTAAACGACTTTTTATCATGCGATCGCAGCCCGAATGATTTTTTATGGAACCAAAAATTGGCTGATTATACCAATTTGATAAAAAAGCTGCAAAATCACTTTTTTCAATGCTTCTGCTCAATTTTCTGGCTATTTGTGCATCGCGTTTAATTCGTTCTGTTCGTTCTAATTCTGTTGCTAAGCCAGGAGATGCCGACTCCAGCACAACTTTCTCAAAACGCTCTGGAAAATCCAGTGTCAGGTATAAAGCTAATCTCCCACCCATTGAATAACCAACTAAAAAGCATCGAATGATTTTTAACTCATCTAATAAATTGATTATGGCATGAGCAGTATTAGCCATTGTATAATACTCTTCTTCGCCTAACACTTGAGTTTTGCCATGTCCAGGAAGGTCAAGTGTTAAATAAGAAAATTCATTAGAGAGTAATTGTATAGCATCATCAAATTCATCAATATTGCCCATGAAGCCATGTAAAAAGAGAATTACTGGTTTTTTATAGTTGTTAATTAAAGAATAGTTAAAGATATAATTTTCTAAAATCATGCTTTAATTTTGAATTTCTACTTGCTAGTTACTGTGATATGCGAAAAATTAGTTTATTTATTGCTTCTAGTCTTGATGGTTACATTGCCAGAGAATCAGGAGAAGTAGATTGGCTATTCACTGACCAAGACTATGGTTATCCAGAGTTCTTTAACCAAATTGATACAGTTATCATGGGTCGTAAAACTTATCAGCAAGTACTTGATTTTGGAGAATACCCATATCAAGGAAAAGAAAGTTTTGTTTTCTCTACTACTCTGCAAAGTCAAACAGATAAAAACGTGAGATTCGTGAGTAGTAATTGGGAGGAATTCATCAATAAACTACGTTATTCTAACGGTCGTGATATTTGGTTAGTTGGAGGCGCGCAAATTATTCATTACTTTCTGAAACACGGTTTTATTGATGAACTAATTCTTTCAATACACCCAATTATTTTAGGAAGCGGTATTCCTTTGATTGTGAATGACTCTACTCTTGAAACAGTACTTGAGTTGAAAGATGCCAAAACTTATGATTCTGGATTATTGCAGGTATATTACAATTTCAAAAGAAAATAGAGGATTGTACTCAACCCATCCTTCTGGGTATTAGGGTAAAAACCGATCCAAAGCTGCTTTAAGTTGTTCAATTTCTGTTTCCATATTCCCTTGTTTGGCAGCTCTAGCAATACACTCAGTTAAATGTTCATCCAAAACAATTCTTGCCACCCGATCAAGTGCGCCCCGCACAGCGGCAATTTGCAGTAAAACATCGGGACAAGGGCTACTTTGCTGCACCATAGTCTTAATGCCGCGAATATGTCCTTCTATGCGCGATAGCCTATTGACAATTCGCCGCAAAGACTCTTCGCTATGGATGTGAGCATGTAGAGAGTCAGCCTGCTCATGAATATGATCTATATGCTCGTGGTCTGTCTCATGACTGTGAGAATGTTCTGTTGGTGGGGATGTTGGCAAGGATTCTTTAGCTAATCGGTTTGATCCATTCATGGGTTATCTGCTGATAGTACTAAGATCGTAGCTTAGGGTAGGGAATGGGGAGAGTTTTCTTAATACCAATCCTTAATACCCAGTACCCAATCTCCAGTACCCAATCATAGGGTAAAAACCGAACCTTGAAAGGGTAAATCTCAATAATAGCTTTTGAGCTAAATTTTCAATTAATTTGATAATAGCTAGCTCATGTGATTTAAAAAATCACTTAGTTCAAATACTGGTGAAAGTAGGCGAAACCTCAAACACAGAGCTAACGTCAACCAAGCTGTAAAAATAACTGTAGATAAAAATTACGCTTCTAGATTAGGTTTTGATTATGCGATTTCCCAAGATGCCCAGATCTATGCGTCAACTCACCTCTCATGTATTAGCGATCGCTTTAGGAGTTCTACTCACTGTTAGTAGTTTACAGGTATTACCCTCCCAAGCAGAGCCTGCACCAACTACAACTGCGGAAGATTTACCACAACTAGTTACTCAAAGGCAATCACCCGCGAATGCTGCTATGGGTACTAGTAGTTTTGTCACTGCTGCTGTCAATCGTGTTGGTTCGGCAGTAGTAAGAATTGATACAGAACGTACTATTACTCGCCGGGTTGATCCATTTTTTGAAGATCCTTATTTCCGGCGGTTTTTTGGTGATAGTCTCCCACAACGGTCACCTTCTGAGCAATTACGTGGTTTAGGTTCTGGTTTTATTATTGACAAGAGTGGCTTGGTTTTGACTAATGCTCATGTGGTTGACAAAGCTGATAAAGTCACAGTGCGACTTAAAGATGGTCGCTCTTTTGAAGGCAAAGTTCAAGGGATTGATGAAGTCACAGATTTAGCAGTAGTTAAAATTAATGCTGGCAATGATTTACCAGTTGCACCTCTGGGATCTTCTAAAAATGTGCAGGTGGGAGACTGGGCGATCGCAGTTGGCAATCCTTTAGGATTTGATAATACCGTTACTTTAGGAATTGTCAGCACCCTCAAGCGTTCTAGTGCCCAAGTTGGTATTAGTGATAAACGCTTGGAGTTCATTCAAACTGACGCGGCAATTAACCCTGGTAACTCTGGCGGGCCACTATTAAATGGTCAAGGTGAGGTGATTGGCATCAACACAGCCATTCGTCCTGATGCGATGGGTATTGGCTTTGCTATTCCTATTGATAAAGCAAAAGCGATCGCCTCGCAACTACAACGTGATGGCAAAGTTGCCCACCCTTATTTAGGTGTACAAATGCTCAGCTTGACACCCCAGCTAGCGAAGCAAAATAACACAGACCCCAACTCTCAAGTCCAAATCCCAGAGGTAAATGGTGTTTTGGTGATCCGAGTTATACCTAATTCTCCAGCCGCCGCCGCAGGTATTCGACGCGGAGACGTAATTGTTCAAGTCGATGGTAAACCAATCACAACAGCTGAACAACTACAGAACATCGTCGAAGATAGTCGTTTAGGACAAACTTTGCAAGTGAAGGTACAACGAGGTAATCAAACACAGCAGCTTTCAGTACGTACTGCTGAGTTACAAGACGCCTCATAATTTCAACTTTCTTTGCTGTTCCCTTCGTTAAAGTATCCTAACGGATACCAAATAGATTCTACGGTCTGAGCAATAGTATTAGCGGTATCACGGTGATTAGTATCAAGCAGAACGGTAACATGTCCCAGCTTGCGCCCAACCCGTGATTCCGTTTTGCCATACCAGTGAACAAAAGCTTGCGGGATTTCTGCTAATTTTTGGCGCTGGGTTTGGTAGTCGTTGTGCGAATTTTCGTACCCTAAGAGGTTCACCATCACAGCAGCACTACACCCCAAAGCAGGATTACCCAAAGGTAAACCACAAACTGCTCTCAGGTGCTGTTCAAACTGAGAAGTTTCGCAAGCGTCAAGGGAAAAATGTCCAGAGTTATGGGTGCGGGGTGCAATTTCATTCACTAAAACTTTGCCATTAGTGGTAAGAAAAAGCTCGATTCCCAAAACTCCTACAAATTCCAGGCTATTGAGTAAAGTATGTGCGATCGCTGCGATTTCTGCTACCTGACTGGGTGTAATTTGGGCTGGCGCAATTACCCGCCGACATACTTGTTTTTCTTGTTGAGTTTCTACAACCGGATAAGTGACGATTTCCCCAGCTGCTGAACGAGCTGCGATGATTGCTAGTTCTCTTTCAAAGGGTACAAATTCCTCTAACAAAAAAAGTGATTTGTTGGTGGTATCGTCTATTTTCGCTTGTAGAGTCACCAAATCTCGGATAATAAAAGTGCCTTGACCGTCATAACCGTGGCGTCGAGATTTGAGAACTAATGGAAAACCCAAATTTTCTATGATGGATTGCAGATTTGCCTGCTCAAGAGAGAAAAACTGCGGTACAGGTAAGCTTAAATCACGTAAATAGCAGCGCTGATCGTATTTATCGAGAAGAGGAGCCAAGGACGCTAAATTAGGACGGAAACAAACCCCTTTCTCTGCTAAAAACGATAAGGTATCTAGGTTAACAAATTCGTTTTCAAAGGTGATCACATCACAGTTTGTTGCTAAAATTTCTGTAGCATTGGCATCGTCAACTGGAGCGAAAACAGTTTTTTGAGCGATCGCTACAGCTGGATCATCTTGAGTTGGAGTTTGCACTACCAATTCTACCTCTAACTTTTGGGCTGCATCCCCCATCATCCAGGCAAGTTGCCCACCACCAATTACACCCACACGCCTCATTAGCATCCCAGAGAATCACGAGTTTGTATGCCAGTCTGAGAATTTACACCACTGGCTTTTGTGCATAGTTCTTTGATTTGCGCTTTATCCAAAACTGCATCTGTAAAATCTGCATCAGTGATATTTACATCTGTAAAGATAGAACGCAGCAAAAGAGCCTCTTTAAGAATTGCATCGCTCAAATCAGCCTTAGTCAAATTTACCTGATCAACCATTGCATTAGTTAAGTCGGCTCCATGCAGATTTGTTTGTGTCATTACCGAAGCACTTAACACCGCTCCTCGCAAGTCAGCATTTGCAAAGTTAGCTAATTCCAAATTAGCATTAGAAAATTCAGCTGCTTGCAGACTTTCACCTGAAAAGTCATGTCTTTTTAACTCTGCATTACTAAATGACAGTGGATGTGTCCAGTCTACTGCTAGTGCAGGATGAGTCATGCAAAGTAAAAGAATTAAAAAAAGTAAAGCTAACCCTTGTCGCCAAAACATATTGGTACCCAATCGCTGCATTTTAGCTTAGCGCATGTCGTGGGGATTGGGGACTGGGAAAGCGAAAGGGAACACTTTCTGTTCAGCGTTCCCTTTCTTTGTAATTAATTAAGATCAGCGCCAGCAAATCGCTATCTGATTTATATCTAATAAAATATAATTATTATGGAGATTTATTCTCCGATTCTTTGACTTTTTCTGTTACGGGTTGTGTTTGGTGATCGTAGCTCGTTTTTTCTTGAGTAATGGCGATCGCAGCAAACAAAATAGCACTTCCCAAAGCTAAAGCAACCATAGGGCGTTTAATTAAGACAAAATCCCTTATAATCCTAGCTAAAGGTCTACTTTGACGGCGTAGCGTCGAAGAAATCATGATCTGTTTCCAAGTAAACGGATCACGGACATAATGCCCGCTATGACAAACTACCATCCGTTCCTGGCAGTAGGGGCAAGTAAACAAGCCAATGCACGTCTTGACTGGTTTAGGCGTAGCATTTCTTTGGCAAATTGGGCAAGTAACATAATGATTATCAAAGGTGTGTGTATTCATCTAACTCGTCCGCCTAGTCCATTTACTCGCTCTATAACAATAGCTATATTGAATTTAGATCAGCGCTTAGTAGAGTCTCTGAAATATGGCCCAAAATTAGCCATAAATCACATATAAATTTGCCTTCTTACTAAGGATAGCTCAATGGCTGCAACACGAGTATAGCTATATTTAGCCGCAGATGGCTTCTAGTAAGTGCTTGTCTGTGGTGCGTTAACTTAGCTTATAAAATATTATATTTTCTCTACACACTAAGAAGTTAGCGATCGCTCTCACAAAGACTGTTTTCAATGGAAAAATCCCACAACCAAACATGAAAAAGGTATCTTTCCCTACTCCCCACTCCCCAACTTGTCTGGTTGTTGAATCATGGCTCACAATGAGAAGTAACAGATAAAAATTTAAATTTTTTCTTACATTTACCCCGTTGCTCAATGACTCTCTTGCCTCCCACTCAACTAAGGAAGGTAATGGAACAACCTGCCTTTCCTACACCTTCCGCACGTTTAGCCCATATAATTAACCGTTTTCAACCATCTCCAGAAACCATTGTGCTGTTTTTAGCTGTGTTAATTGGCAGTGGCACTGGTATGGGGATAGTCACATTTCACTATTTGATCCAGCTAATTCATGACTTGATGCTAGAAAATTTGATGGGGGCGATTGGCATCTGGGGTGCTTGGACTTTAGCCTGCGTTCCTTCCCTTGGTGGATTGATTGTTGGGTTGATGCGCTGGCGCACTCAAGATTTTGGGCCGGGACTTTCATCTTTAATCGCCGCCTCCCAGGGAACAGAAATTAAACGACAACTACGACCAGTCACAAAGATGTTAGCTGCGGCTGTTTCCTTGGGTAGTGGTGCTTCTTTGGGGCCAGAGGGGCCAAGTGTAGAAATTGGAGCCAATTTTGGGATGTTGTTGTCTTTAGTGCTACAAGTATCCCAAGAGCGACGGCGTTTACTTTTGGGCGCTGGTGCTGCTGCGGGGCTAGCCGCTGGCTTCAATGCTCCGATCGCAGGTGTATTTTTTGCTCTAGAGGTAGTATTAGGAGCTACATCTTTTGCTACTTCTGCTGTCAGTGTAGTACTGTTAGCAGCGGTAGTGGCAGCATTAATCGCCCAAATTGGCTTGGGGGCACAGCCTGCTTTTGCTCTACCTGTTTATCAAGTTCGTAGTCCCTGGGAATTACCCCTCTATCTTGGCTTGGGTTTGGGAGCCAGTTTAGTGTCTCTGACTTATACCGGGTCAATTCGTATAGCAAAAGCCTGTTTTGCTGGACAGGTGAAGAGTTTGGAATTTTTGGGGCGGATTCCTTTGCCAATTCATCCGATTATTGGTGGTGTCGTTGTTGGTATAGTCGCTTTGCAATTTCCCCAAATTTTGGGCATTGGCTACGAAACTGTGCAAGCGATGCTCCAAGATGTAGAGTTTTCACTGCAATTGCTGGTAGTATTACTAGTGATGAAATTACTGATGACTGCAATTAGTGCTGGTAGTGGTTTTATCGGCGGTTTGTTCGCACCAGCAATGTTTCTCGGCGCTTCTTTTGGCTCAGCCTATGCCAAAATTTTGGCTTTGGTAGTCCCAGCCATTGGCGAATATATGGCTGCCCCTCCAGCATACGCAATGGTGGGGATGGCAGCAGTTCTAGCAGCGAGTGTGAGAGCGCCACTAACAGCTATTTTGATGCTATTTGAGTTAACCCGTGACTACCGGATTGTTTTGCCGTTAATGGCAGCTGTGGGTTTAAGTGTTTGGGTAGTAGAGCGAATTAAACCAACTTCTAACTCTAACTCTAATTTGCAACAAATCGGTCTTGCAGAATTGAAAGACGATCGCACAGAAATTTTACAGCAAATTTTAGTAGAAGATGCAATGCTCTCCTGTCCCAAAAAATTGCCTGCTACCCTGGGAGTATTAGAGGCAGCTACGGAAATGATTCGCGATCGCGCTCGCAGTGCTTTAGTATTTGATCAAGCAGAGCAATTAGTCGGAATTATATCCCTAGAAGATGTTAACCGCGCTCTTTCCCTATGGGAAAATTATCAAAATTTGCCCACTGGAATTCCGGATAATATATCTAGTCAAATACTTATAGATATTTGTACCACTGAAATACTTTATGCTTGGCGAGATGAACCTTTATCTGAAGCTTTAGATCGCATGGCTTTTCGAGGTTTGCATCAACTACCAGTAGTAGCACGAGATAACCCCGATCGCATTTTAGGTTTACTGGAGAGGGAGCAAATTGCATTAACTTGTAATTTGGCGGTTACACGCCAAGCACTTGATCAATATTTGCCAATTTTACCTACAACAAATTAATTCAGAAAAAATAGGGAACGGGCAACGCTTAACAAGGAAACCCCCATAATTAAATAATTCGTAATTCGTAATTAAAATCAGGGAGACAATGTCGTGATATCATGTCCGGCTAATCACTTATCATAAAAATTTCTCCCTTCCGCGTCTCCCTATCTCCGCGTCAGCCAAGTCATAAGTCTTTAAACGGACATGATATGAGCGGGTTTCCCGACTTGAGACAACTGGCGTGGATTTGGAGAATGACGCATTGAAACTTTATGGCTGATGCCATCTGTTTTCATAAATAAATTTAGTTGATCTGTCACCCAATATTCGGGCAGGTTTTCAAACCTATTCTTGATTAAGCGTTTCCTAGCCGTTGACGCAGCCTCTCGTCGAGAAGAGCTTGGTCAAGAGTTAATGGTCAAAATTAATTACTTTTGACCATTGGCTCTTGACCAATAACTATCGATTGCAAACTTTTAACTCTTGACTTGTGACTTGAGACTCTTGACTACTATATTAAGCCGTGGCTTCCATAGCTTCTTCGACACCTTCTTTGTCTTCTGGATCTACTTGCCTCAGACGAATGTGCTTTTTCCCTAAAGTGATGAGAAACTCATCTCCTGGTTTGAGATTCATCTGTTTAGTATAAGCTGAACCTATCAATAAGTTACCGTTTGATTGCACACTAATTCTATAGCTAGCACTGCGTCCACCACGACCATTGGCGTTGGGCGCACTATCCAACTGAATACCTTCAGCATCAATTAAGGCATTTAAGAACTTCATCATATTGACACGCTCTATACCATTTTTGGTAACGGTATAGTAGCCACAATGCTTTGCCTTTTCTTCCTTGCTAAGATTCTCTAGCTCTTTGACTTTTTTGAGCAGTTCTTCGCCGACTAGGGGTTCAATTTTTTTCTGTTTAGGCATCAACTTAGGTCGAGAACGAATGTTTGAAGTTGTTGAATCGATTTTATTTTAGCTGACGTTGAGCTAGTAGGAACAAAATCCTTTAGTTTTTTATCTCAACTTAGCCAAGTATATTACACTCCTAGACAGGATTGTTGCACAATTACTAATATTGCCAACACATTTTATTTTTTATAAAGCTGACCATCTTGATAACTATCTCTAGTTTCTGAATTCCTGCTACACTATATTTGTTTAAGTTTTCTAAACTAACACTAAAAAGTTGGTCTATTTGAATAAGATACAGAATGATAAGCAAAACTGATCCTTAGTCAAAAGTCAAAAGTCAAGAGTCTAAAGTCAAGAGTAATTAATTTTAACTATTGACTATTGATAGTTGACTATTAACCGTTGACTATTGACTAAACAACAAAGCTTGTCGAAATGAAATTAACTACCAAAGGACATTATAGTGTTAAGGCGTTGCTTGATTTGAGTTTACAGCCAGCATACGGGCCTGTATCTGTCAGAGCGATCGCACTTCGTCAAGATATTCCTGCACCTTACCTAGAAAAGTTGCTAATAGAAATGCGTCGTGCTGGGTTAGTAAAATCGGTTCGTGGTAGTATTGGCGGATATCAACTAGCAAAAGAGCCTGCACAAATTTCCATTGGACAAATATTAGAGTCGGTTGGTGAAAGCATCACCCATTTAGCTCATCACACTCCGACACCAGCACAAGCCGAAGATTGGGTAACATTTACTCTTTGGCAAAGGCTCAACCAAAAGCTCAAAGAAGCCTTATATAATATCACGCTGGCAGATCTTTATTACGATGCTCGTAGTTGGCAAGCCTCTCTTGGAGAAGAAGCTAATTTTGTTGTTTAGTCATTAGTCATCTAAGAAGGGAACAGGGAATAGGGGACAAGGAACAGTTTCCTATTTCCTATTGCTTTTGGGGGAGTAACAAACCCCCACTCGAAATTCCTGTTCCCTGTGATGCATTAAAGCTCATGCAGTTTTCCCCGTTCCCTCTTCCCTTTTTAATAGTCATTAGTTATTTACGAAGGACAGAGGACAAAGGACAAATGACTCCAGCTGTTATTCTAATTACTGCGGCACTTTTAGATTACTTGATAGGTGATCCTTGGGGTTGGCCACATCCAGTACGAGTTATGGGATGGGTAATTTCTCGTCTGACTAAACTGGCTCAAAAATTTTGTTTAAATTCCATAGCACAACGCCTAGCAGGAATTTTACTAGGCATAATCCTGATAATTGGTAGCGGTTTTAGCGGCTGGTTAATCATTCAAAGCGCTATGTGGCTACATCCGTTATTCAAAATTGCTTTAGAGAGCATTATTTTAGCTAGTTGTTTTGCCTTTAGGAGTTTGCGAACAGCAGCAGTTACTGTTTTACAACCTTTAACAGCAGGACAGTTG
The DNA here is from genome assembly GCF_059505385.1 of Desmonostoc vinosum. Lineage (NCBI taxonomy): Bacteria > Bacillati > Cyanobacteriota > Cyanophyceae > Nostocales > Nostocaceae > Desmonostoc > Desmonostoc vinosum. The sequence continues at coordinate 22,124 of NZ_JCACKM010000071.1, read as the reverse complement.
GAGGAAGCTCGTCAGATTTTAAGTAATTATGTTGGTCGAGATACACAAAATCTCGACCAACCAGAAGTTTTACGAGCTGTTCTCGAAACAGTAACCGAAAATGCGACTGATGGGGTAATGGCCGTGCTATTTTATGCAATTATTGGTGCATTGATGCCAATGGTGGGGCCAGCTCCTTTAGCTTTAGCTTACAAAGCAAGCAGTACCCTCGACTCCATGGTGGGTTACAAGGAAGCACCCTATACTTATTTAGGATGGTTTAGTGCGCGGTTAGAAGATTGCCTGACTTGGCTACCTTGTCGTTTAACAGTCATGACTCTAGCATTTTTCTCAGGTAAACCTCTGCATATTTGGCGAATTTGTCTTCGGGATGCAGTTGCTGATCCTAGCCCCAATTCTGGTTGGAGTGAGTGCGCCTATGCTGCTGTTTTAGGTGTACAAATGGGAGGTACAAATTGGTATCGTGGATTAGCTAAACAAAAACCACTGCTAGGAGATGCTACTTATCCCATCACTCCCGCTTCCATTGATCATGCCCTACAACTAACTCGCTATTGTTTTTTGTTGTGGTTAGGAGTTGCGATCGCTATACTCTCAATTGTGCCAAACAAGTAATGATAGATGTGGTGAATGGGGAATTGCGAATGGACAAGAAATTACGAATTACGCGCTTCGTAGCGTAAAGCCTACGCCATAGCTTCGCTTAGAGCGAGTCCTCGATAGCGTTAGCGAAGCGGTAGCGAGGTACGAGCGTCAGCGTTAACGACACAGGAGCGTCGCGTCATTACGAATTACGAATTACGAATTACAAATTACCATATGTCTGCCAAAGTAGTTGAAATTCTCTCATCAGAAGAACTCCGTCGGACTTTGACTCGTCTGGCTTCACAAATTATTGAGAGAACGCGTGATTTATCTGGGCTTGTGCTAATTGGTATTTATACAAGGGGTGTGTCATTAGCTGAGTTGTTAGCACGTCAAATTGAGGTGCTTGAAGGTATCAGTGTGGCAGTAGGAGCGCTAGATATTACATTTTATCGAGATGATCTTGACCAAATTGGATTGCGGACTCCAGCGAAAACTGACATTCCTTTTGATCTCACGGGCAAAACTGTTGTGCTTATAGATGATGTTATTTTTAAAGGACGAACGATTCGCGCTGCTTTGAATGCAGTCAACGAATATGGTAGACCGGAAGTAATTCGTTTAGCTGTTTTGGTAGATAGGGGTCATCGGGAACTACCAATTCATCCTGATTTTATCGGTAAGCAATTGCCGACCGCTAAAGAGGAAGTTGTGAAAGTTTATTTGCAAGATTGTGATGGGCGAGATGCTGTAGAGTTGATTTCAGCACTCGGCACTCAGGATTAAGTTTTGTAAAATTGCGAACGCCACTCTATTATTTGTGCATATGAATCGTAGCCCCAGCCGATGCATAAAACTACTCCAGTTTGCTGAAATATAATCATGTCAATTTGTAGGGTAAAAAACAAATTGACTGATTTTTACCTCTAGAAGCGCTTTTGTTTAGTCAAGAGCGCTCTTTTATTTGGCTTACTGATGCTGCAAACAGTGTGTGTACAGAGGCGATCGCTTGTGCAAAATATCTTATCTTAAGAGTAATGATATCCCTAATATCTCTAAATTAGTTTATGGAATTGAGGGAAAAATTCTCAAGCTTAGAACTAAAAAACGAAATGATTTCTTTATAATTAGCAATCGTTACAGTGATAATGAGTCAATTACTGATAATGGCATTCATTACGGTGTAGAAGTTTTAGGACTAGTTTTTGATAATCATTCACGTCAAGGATTACCGCGTGATGAGTGGATCAATGATTTTTCCTGTAGAAGTGGTGAATTTTATTTAGAAGAGTTAGATAATTTCTGAAAGAGAAAGCCAGACTATAAGGAGAAAATATTATGAGCGGAGTGTATGAAATTTTAGCAAAAATTCAAGCCAAACCAGGTATGTATATTGGTCGTCCTTCTGTGAGCGATTTATTTATGTTTTTGGTTGGGTATGAATGCTCAAGGAGTGAATTGGGAATTGAAAATACTGAGAAAGAAGAAGATTTTTATGGAGAGTTTCAGCCTTGGTTGCAGAAAAAGCTAGGAATAAAAACGGTAAGCTCTTGGTCGAAAATGATTATGCTTTACTGTCACGATGAAAGGGCCGGTTTTGAAAAGTTCTTTAATTTGTTGGATGAGTTTAAACAACGAAATCAGGATTTAAATGGAAATGAGGTTAGTAATATATCTGAAGTAGTGGTGACTGCCGTAAAACATTGACAATAAGTGGGGTCATCCTAAATCATTCGTGATAACTAAGAACCCCGACTTTTTAAAGAAGTCGGGGTTTTGGACACCGCGAATTTTCACAAATCAGATAGGATTGCTATATATCAAGCTTATTTTCGCCTACACCATCTCAAACTCTAGTTGATGACTTTGAAGCAAATCATGAGTGAAATGATCTACAACATTTGTATCACTCAATTCTAAATTATAAAAATCTACTACTTCATGCTCAAAATATGGCCCAGCGTGCCAAGTACCCACCTCTAACTTAATAAAACAATTCCCCGGAATGCGGAAAGCTGCAATCTCTTCTAAGACAGGTTCATTAACATCATTATGAGGAGGACAAACTGCAATTAACCAATCTTTCCCTTCCAAAGAACCCAAACATTGAGTACATTGTATATGGCGAGTAATTTTGTGAAACTTTCGTCCTCTCTTTTGCAGTCGCATGATATAAAATCGGGGAATACCATTTTGCAGGTTTAAATTGGCATCCTCAACATCGTAAGCTTTACTATCTTGACTAGCAAAAATCACCTGACCATAACGTTGAAAATTTTCTGGTGTTATCCATTTTGCCTGTAATTGTTGCACTGTCTGTGACGTATTCATGAAATTGAGAGTGGGGAATCAATTTTTTCGAGTGTGCGGGGTTTTTTCAAAAATCAAATACTAGTCCTATTTATTACCATTCTAATTCTTGAGGAATGAGTGATTTAGGAATTAAAGAAGCTTGTTTTTCTCTGTCTGAAGGTTTTGTATACCACCAAGCCCAAGCAATTAAAACTGCTTGTAAAGGAAGTCTGATTATATGTACCCAAGGTGAATTTGGTATGTGTTCAAGCTTAATATGATTGACCGCCATATTGATGTTGGCTGGAAAAACAGCAATAAACAGCGCAATTAGTCCCCAAGCAGCAGCCTGACTTACAGGTGGAACTAACAATCCAATACCGCCCAAAATTTCATAAAAGCCACTGAGATAAACTAACCCTAAAGGATAGGGTAGTTGTGGAGGCATAATTTTGACATATGGTTCGGGAATGGCAAAGTGTGTCACCCCAACTACAATAATCGATATGGCAAGGATGACACGTAAGATTTCCTTATATTTGCTCATGTGTTTTAATTCTGTGCTTATTCCTACTATCTCAGTTTGATTACTTAGTGTTGTTTTGTCTTCGGTCAAGGGGAATAGGGAATTGGATTTTAGGTCTTTAATGAGAGACATTACTTTTTTTAAAAATTACTTAAAATTAAGTAATTACACTAGCTAGAAAACCAGAATGCATGTTTGGTTATATTTATCAGTTAGCCTTTGACAAAATTTGTTAAAAAAGGTTAAATTTATAAATAACGAGCGTTCGATATAAAAAAGGAGACATGCCTAAGATTGTTGACCATGATCAATACCGTAGAGAACTGCTGAGTAGGTGTTTTGATTTGTTTGCTCAAAAGAGTTATGGCTCAATCACTATGCGGTATATTGCTCAAGAGTTAGGAGTATCTACGGGTACTTTGTATCATTATTTTCCTAGTAAACAAGCTTTATTTGAGCAGTTGGTAGAAGAGGTATGCCAACAAGAGATATTAATGGCGATCGCAGAATTGGAATTTACCCAAACATTGCAAGAGACAATGGATGCAATGGGGAAATTTCTTGCTAAACACGAAGATTATTTCATCAAATTAACTTATATATTCGTTGATTTTTGTCAGCATCAAGATTCTAAGCAGATGTGGAGCAGTCGCATGTTTAGGCGAGTTGATGAGCGATCGCGGCAAGCAATTAGTAAAGTTATAGGAATTGAAGATTCAACTGTGATTTCTTTGATATTGAGCTTGATTGACGGCGTAATTCTAGAACGGCTGTGGGGTAATGAAAAGGTTTCTTTTACTGAACAATGTACGCTATTAGGCAAAATGTTAACGGCATATCTGCCAGAACATCAGCTTAATAGGAAGTTAAATTATAAATCATATTCAGTTAATTAGAAAATTTTGATTACTGTTCGCATAGATGTGAGACAAAATTATCTTTTTCAAGGGGAATAGGAAATGGGTCAGAAGCTGCTATTTAAACCTGGAAATAAAGGATTAATTGCCTTAGTAGTTGCTGCGACAGCGATTACTGGGGGAATAGTTGTTTATGGTATTTCTCGATCTGGATCAGTTAGTCAAAGCACCCCATCGGAATCAGTACAAACTACACCAAGCGTTCAAAACGTCACAGCTTTGGGAAGACTCGAACCAGAAGCAGAGGTCATGAGCCTATTTGCGCCCATAAATTTAGATGGCGATCGCATCGATAAAATCCTAGTTAAGGAAAACGAACGCGTCAAAGCTGGACAGATCATAGCAATTTTAGACTCACGCGATCGCTTAGAAACTGCTGTACTCCAAGCCGAAAAGCAGGTCAGAGTCGCTCAAGCTAAACTCGATCAAGTCAAAGCAGGAGCAAAAACCGGAGAAATTCAGGCACAGCAGGCAAACGTTGAACGCTTACAAGCCCAATCCCAAGGAGACAAAACAGCTCAACAAGAAATAGTTGCCCGGATAGAGGCCCAATGGCAGGGAGACAAAATAGCTCAAGAAGCATTAATCAGAAAGCTAGAAGCAGAATTAAAAAATGCTCAAGCTGAATATAAACGTTATCAACAGCTATATACCGAAGGGGCAACTTCTAGTTCTTTATTTGACACCAAGCGCTTGAGCGTCGAAACTGCACAACAACAATTAGATGAAGCCAAAGCAGTTCTCAAACGTATCAACACTACAGCTAGCAGACAACTAGCCGAGGCCAAAGTAGCACTGACCCGGATTAACGCCACTAGTAGCAAGCAAATTAGCGAAGCCAAAGCTACATTGACGAGTATCGCCGAAGTTCGACCAGTAGATGTGCAGGCGGCAAAAACAGAAGTTGAAAATGCGATCGCCACACTCAAACGCGCCCGAACCGAGTTAGCAGCGGCTTATATCAAAGCACCAATGGCGGGTCAAGTCATCAAAATTAATACAAGAGTAGGAGAAAAAATTAGTAATAATGGCATCGCAGACTTAGCACCAAACGACCAGATGGTAGCAGTCGCAGAAGTTTATCAAACAGACATCGGCAAAATCAAAATGGGACAACAAGCAGTAATCACCAGCCAAGCATTTACTGGCGAACTGCGAGGCACCGTTTCTCAAATTGGTCGGCAAGTAGAACGACAAAACGTATTTAGCAACCAACCAGGCGAGAACCTAGATAGGCGAGTAGTAGAAGTAAAAATTCGTCTTAATCCCGAAGACAGCAAGCGAGTAGCAGGTTTGACTAACTTACAAGTCCAAACCGCGATTGAAATGTAAAGCCGTTGTTGTGCATATTTCAGTACAAAATCAGGGAATTTCATCATGCTGAAAGCTACATATTTTTTGCTTTGCATCTTAGGAATAGTGTTACCTTACTCACAGTTCTTACCATTTTTTTTAGAGCATGGTCTTGATATCCAACTTTTTATTGAGCAGCTATTTGCTAACAGAATTTCTGGTTTTTTTGGCACGGATGTGATTGTTTCATCTCTAACTCTGTGGGTTTTTGTGTTCTGGGAAGGTACACGTTTAAAAATGCAAAATCTCTGGATTTATATTGCTTCTAATCTTTTTGTAGGGGTTTCTCTTGGCCTTCCCTTGTTTCTATTAATGCGAGAATATCAACTCAAACAGCAGACTGATAAGCTGTTCCACATATAACTTGCATAATTAGGGCGGGCAAGATGCCCACCCCACAAGAGTTTTATTTAATTTGATTATGTAATTTAGATGTTTTTTAGCTTACTGTTATTTCTTAATTCCTAAAGGGACTGGAAGGAAGACGCGGGGACGCGGAGACAGGGGGACGCGGAGAATGATTAATAACAAATGACAATTCCCCATTCCCCATTCCCCATTCCCCATTCCCCATTCCCCATTCCCCATTCCCTACTCCCCAACACTATGCTTTCCAAACTATTTCTGAAAACGCCGCTAGCATGGCGGCAATTAATGAAAGAAAAAACACGCCTAGCGGTTGCAGTTGCAGGTATTACTTTTGCGGATATGCTGATGTTCATTCAGCTAGGGTTTAAAGACGCGCTGTTTGATGCAGCCGTGAAACCTCATCGTAATTTACAAGCAGATTTGCTTTTAATTAGTCCTCAATTTCAAACCCTATACTCAGTAAAAAGCTTCTCTAGAGAGAGACTTTATCAAACTTTAGGTTATGAAGGTGTTCAATCAGTAACTCCACTTTATATTGGTACCGGACAGTGGCGAGATCCCAAAACGCTTCTTGAACGCGCCATCTTAGTTTGGGGTCTTGATCCGGCACAATCTACATTCAAATCTGCTGATGTTAATCAAGGCCAAGACCAGATCAAACCACTGTACCAAGTGATGTTTGATCAAGCTGGTCGTCCCGAATTTGGAGCAGTTGCCGAGACTTTTCAGAAAACAGGCACTTTTGAGACGGAACTAAATAACCAAGCCGTCAAAGTTAAAGCTTTGTATACTGATGGAGCCTCCTTTTCTGCTGATGGTAATGTCATTACCAGTGACTCTACCTTTCTTTTACTATTTCCAGAACGTAAACCCGATCGCATCGAAGTTGGGCTAATAACTCTCAAACCAGGGATGAATATGGAGAAAGTGCAATCCCAACTGGTTGCAGGGTTGCCTGGTGATGTCAAAGTGCTGACACCGGAGGGGTTTGCTCAAATTGAAAAAAAATATTGGGAAACTGGTACTGGTATTGGTTTCATTTTTGGCTTAGGTGCAGGAGTTGGATTTATTGTTGGCATCGTGATTGTTTACCAAATCCTCTATTCAGATGTTTCTGACCACTTGCCAGAATACGCCACCCTCAAGGCAATGGGTTACACCGATAACTATCTTTTAGGAGTCTTGATTCAAGAGGCACTTTTATTAGCTATCTTAGGATTTTTGCCGGGATTTTTTCTTTCCTTTGGGTTATATAAAGTCACTTACGCCGCCACAATGCTCCCCATCTTTATGAAGCTGGAACGAGCGATAAATGTTTGGATTTTGACCATTATTATGTGTAGTGTTTCTGGGGCGATCGCTTTACGTAAACTCCGGTCTGCTGACCCGGCTGATGTGTTTTAATTGTTGATTTACAACTACAAAATTTTATGTTACAAGATTCAGTACAAATAAATGCCAATTCAACAGCTTCTACTTTAGAGCCTGCGATTTATATCAACAACCTCAATCACTATTTTGGTGAGGGAGCGTTGCAAAAACAGGTACTATATGACATTAATTTGAAGATTAATGCTGGTGAAATTGTGATTATGACTGGCCCTTCTGGGTCGGGAAAAACTACATTGTTAACATTAATGGGAGGGCTACGTTCTGCTCAATCAGGTAGTTTGAAGATATTGGGAGAGGAAATTTGTGGTGCTAAGAAAAAGCAATTAACCAAACTTCGCTGTCAAATAGGTTATATCTTCCAAGCGCATAACTTGATGACTTTTTTAACAGCCAAGGAGAATGTCCGCATGTCCTTAGAGTTGCATGACGAATTTGTGAATGAAAATATCGACGCTAAAGCGATCGCCATGCTGGAACATGTAGGATTAGGCGATCATGTAAATTACTACCCAGAGAAACTATCAGGAGGACAAAAACAACGGGTAGCGATCGCTCGTGCCTTAGTCAGCCATCCTAAAATTGTGTTGGCAGACGAACCCACAGCCGCACTTGATAAAAAATCTGGACGTGACGTTGTAGAAGTCATGCAGATGTTAGCAAAAGAACAAGGCTGTACAATTTTGCTAGTTACTCATGACAACCGTATCCTCGATATTGCCGATCGCATCATCTACATGGAAGACGGTCAACTTAAAACTGATAGTGCAGAAATTGTCAAGACTTAAATAGTGCTATTAGCTGAGCAATAACGCCGTTAACATTAGTGTAATTCTGATACCAATTCAAAAAAATTGCAACACATGTAGTAGCACGACAAGCTTAATGGAGTCCACTGATACCCACCGACAACCGAGATGAGGTAATGAGTATTTTAATCCGGCAAATTTTGATGCAATAACCCAGATGTAGAGACGTTGCAATGCAACGTCTCTGTATTTTTTAGATATTAATTTCTGTCTACTCCCATTTCCCTGTCTTCTGGTTCGTTAGATTCTCGTGCTTTATTAGCAATCATTCCATTGATGTAGGTAACAATAATTACTAATTCTCCAATGGCTTCCAACTCAGCCTCTTCTTCTGGGGTTTGAGAATTAGCTGTTTTCTTATCTACAATCTCTTGCATCCGATCTGATAATTCTTCAGTAATTTTAAACAGATTAATATTACTGACTTTTTCAAGTTGAATACCTTTCTCTAGCCAGGATGAGGGTTTAACAACTGCGATCGCCATAAGTTGATTACGGATTGAATACACTTAGAATGATAAAGTACTGAAGCGCGTTTTGTGCAGTATCAAGGTTTAACAACTGCGATCGCCTAAAGAATTGAATAGCAGTGTTAGCGATCGGGTAAATGAGGCAATTATGAGGGGGATGGCGTTAGATTACAAGTTTCGTCCCCAGCCGGTGCAGGAGTGGTTGTATTTGTTGGATAAATCAACAAATCTACTTCTTCAGCAAGGAAGTTTAATGCAAAGGTGGTCGAATTATTTTCGTGTAATGCTATCGCGTTACTATAGTGTTGATAAATCAAAATAAGACGAAGCAATGAGGAACGTCTTTCTAAAGAGCGATCGCAGCACGATTTAGGATAATCTTAGAAAGATGAAACAAATTAAAATTATTGTCGAAAAGCATTTTGATGGCTATATTGCCTATCCTCTCGGTATTAAGGGAGTTGTAGTAAGTGAAGGTAACACTTATGCGGAAGCTTTAGCTGATGTAAAATCAGCTATCCAATGCCATATAGAAGTATTTGGTAATGAGGTTTTAGAAGATGAATCACCAGTTTTAGAGGCTTTTATCGCTGAGGCTGAGGTAACTATTTAATGCCAAAATTCCCCGTAGATGTACCCAAAACTAGGGTGATTAAAGCATTAGAGTTATTAGGATTTAGTATCGTCCGGGAAAGGGAACATATTATGATGGTGCGAGAAAATATCGCCTATTACACGCAAGCTATTAAAAGCTTACAATAGACCTCTTGCATAAATCTTTTTTTATCTCATGCAAAGGCACAAAGACAAGGCAGTGCGTTGGGGAGACATTGCCTTGCGGGGGTTTCCAAGGCAGCTTATGTTCCTCCGCTTCCCCCCAAAACGTGCCGCCCCGTTGTAGCAAGTGTCATCGGGTTCCCCGACTTGTTCGCTCTTAGCGTTCCCGCAGGGTAGCAACTGCCGCGCAAAGAATAACGCGAAAAGAATGACTTTTGCAAGAAGTCTAATCATTACGCGGTGACTTATTTATCACTGTTCTCTATTCACTTTTCACTTGTATAAAATTGGAGATACTCAATAACGCTATTAGCAATTGAGAACTGCTGCCCAGTTTGATCGCGGAAGTAGTAACGTCCACTTTTGATACCTGTAAACTTTGCTACCAATTTGGAACCATTAAGAAATTCAATTTTATAGACTTCATTAACCTTAAATTCATTGGGGTGTACTTGCACAGTACTTCCTCATACGCTATAAGTAGCAATACTGCAAAAAGACATTAATTTCAATAGCGTAAATTTATTTATGTGGATTATGATGCGTGAATTTTGCGGCAAGTCTGATCGGAGGAAACCTGCAATCAGAACTTTCCAAGACGCTACACGAATTTCCCATTCGCGTAGCGTCTCCGCAGGGGGTTGACAGGTTAGTCAGGGTATATCCTAATATCAATTTAAAAAAAAAGACGCTTCAAAAATGCGTCCAGACATCAATTTGTTACATTGATCAATTGTTGAACAATAGAGACATAGCAATGCTAAGTCTCTACTATCATTATGGTATGGCTTATACGCTTTTTAGTATATGGCATATTTACCATGTGGCAATTAGAGCAATCAAATATTGATGCTCATCATAATTGACTCTAGAGGTAGTCCGGGTTGAATGAAGTGACGACGCTTCCAGAGGCGGTCTTTTAAACCAGCCGGCCCAACTTCCATGATGGGGTTGTAGCGCACGTTTGAGAGTGTCCAAAGTAAGGTTACTTGCTTGGCGTGTTTTTGTGCAACTGCGATCGGGTCGTATTTGGGATTGTGCCCGTCCCAAAGACCAATAGTGGCATAATCTACATCACCACCATCTTCGTATTGTTTGTTGTTTACCCAAGAATGGAAAAATGAAGATTGGTAAATTACATAAATACACAGTTGCTTGAGGTCGTTAATATTAGCGATCGCCAGTGTCTGAAAGTTAGGATTAAGAACAGAATGGCTAACTAAATCTTCCGACATGCCGGCAATTTCTGACCAGTAAGCTTGAATACCCGCTTGCTGTTGTTGGAAGAACTCAGACACATATTCTTCTATAGCTTGCCAGACACTCAATGCAGCTTTGTCAAAATAGTTATTTTTGACTTCATCTTTGAGTGCTTGCACGGTTGGACTCCAGTTACGGTATGAGAGGCGGGTAATCTCATCTTTGAGCGCTTCATCTACTTCTTTGGGACTCAAGGCGGAAGCTTCGGGAATAAAGCCTGTGTCACCAATAATTAGAGCAGCTCCCAGGCTGTTAATGTTGAGTAAACCATCAAAGTGAGGTTCAAGTAGTAAGCGAATTGGATTGTTGACCACATTACGATAATATGCCATGGCATACTGATCTATGTTCATGTGGGTACGTCCCAAGTGAGTTTGGATTTCCTGAAAGACAAACTCCGCACTCCGAAATAACCGCTTTGACCATTCCCAGTCAGCATCACCAGGGATGTGAGTTTCAGTTTCGCCGTTGAGGATAAATTTGATTGAGTGGAGTTGCAAAGCTTGCTCATCAAGCTTGAAACGCGCCTCAATTTCTGTCGGTAAGATACCCGCTTCTTCAACTTTGTATTTTCGACAATCGAAGCGGATAGTGTATTGCCAAGGCTGGTTGGTGTGAACTCGGTTAAATTTACCTGGGTTGAAGCCATTCAGACGGCGTTCGACAAAAAACTTATCGCTATATTTATCAGGTTGATAACGGGTAAGGTTTGCAGGCATCCATTGAGCAGGGTTTTGTCCCAAAGCTTGCATTGTCTCAGCCACACCGACAATACCCAAATTTGGAATTGTCCCAAAAGGTCTTGCGGGTAACAGATTTAACCCAAAGTTGGCAATGTAGCGTGGTTTTGGTTTAACGCGATCGGGTAAGGGACGTGCGAAGTTGTAGCGCGGTATATCTTGACCTGCTTGTCCAAAGTAAGTATAAACCGTTTTGGGGTCTGGTTGATTGCCTTTGATGCCCCAGTCTACCAATTCTGCACTTGGTTGCTGGTACTTACGCATGTTAGCCGAGATTTGATAGACAATTGATCGCAAGTGATTGACTGAGGCAGTTTCATTAATCGAGTGAGCCAAAATCAAGGATAAGTCAACAGGAGCATGATATGGATTAAATTCTAATGGTTCCGCGATTTCGCTGGGAACGATGGAAGTTAGGGAAATCGTGGCCACATCTTTGCAAGGATACTTGGTTTCGTCCCAAGGAATCGTGCAATCTTTCGCTTCTTCGTTGGCTTTTTGATCGTCTAAAACTGGACGTAACTGAAACTGTAAGGTATATCGGACTCCGCCTTTTGTGACTCTTTGCTTATAGTCATTTTGCAGGTAATTTTCCGGTCGGGTATCGTCTTCCAGACGAGGTAGATAATCTAGAGGCAGCCGCACATCAGCCGAGTTAACAAAGCCAGTATCGGGGGAGCGATCGCTATTCACAAGACGGTAACGTAGATAATACTGTTTACTATCGAGTCCTACAAACAAATATGTAGTTTCCGAATAGTAGTAAAGTTGAGTGTAGGAGTCAGGATTACGAATAATTTCGTCAAAAATAGGCTTAATCTTGGGAAACTCGACCAGCATTTTCGCTCGGTCTGGCATAGAACTTGTTACCCAACGCGAAAAGGAAGCAGCATCTGGTAAAATAAAACAGCGTCCTGTACTCATTAGCACATCTAAGATAGGTGCATTCAGATTGAGGGCGCTGAGTGGGGCATCAGCAGGCCCATCTAAAATACGCAGAGTTGCCCCACGACCATCTAAAATTGCATCATCCCGAAACCCTTTAATATTTGCATGGCGTAACAGTGCGGGGAATTTCTTTCCGGCTACAAGCAGACGGTGGGGAGGGATATCAGGTTTTGCTACAACCTCAAGCACACCCTTGGCTATAGTTCCAAAAGAATGAGTTGCTCGTCTGCCTTTAAGTTGAGCCATTTGACCAAATATCCGAGCAATATCAGAGATAATCTTAGAGAACTTTGGCTCAATATCCCGAACTCTTGGATCACCTACGAGATGAGCATCTGGTGTTTGCATTTCATTAGCCATATCACACTGTTACCTTAAAGAATGGTAAAAACACTAAACATACATACTTATTCGTAAGTACAATTGCGTAAAAGCTCGTACTGTACGAATTAGACAACATACATCACAACTTTGGTTGTTTCAGATGCTTTTGCACAAAATTATCCTAGTTAAGATAACGGATACTCAATAGTGCGTTCTGAGACAACTAGTTGGGCATACTAAACAGGAAATGAAGACCACAAACAGCAGATATATAAAACGTAGCCAAGGCAATCTCACAAGCGCTATGTGCAGGATACGTTAAGCTGTTGATTGCTTCATGATATGCCACTATAGCTGCCAGATCGCGAAAATTGAAGATATGAAACAAGTTTTTACCGAAGTTAAAGATTTTTATTGCTGGTTATTCAGTAGTGCCAAGTGCTGATACTGTTTCACTTTAAGGTTGTAATATCTTCGCTTGAAGACTCATCGTTAGGCTGCGGTCTCAACGCGCAAATTAAACGCTTAGATATATAGCGATCCTAAATGAGTTATGAACAAAAAGATCCCCAACTTCTTGAAGAAGTCGGGGATCTGAGGCTGTCGATATTTGTAAATCAAATAGGATTGCTATAGGGCAATACGGTTCAGTTAAAGCCAAAAACCTTCTTAAACTACCATACCCTGCCCATAGGGCTTGACCAATGATTAATAAGCAGCCCTAGCTAACCAATAGATGGTTATCCCCAAGATCGACCCTGCTATAACCTGAACTGGTGTATGTCCGAGTAACTCCTTAAGACGGTCTTGGATAAATTCTGGCTTATCATGAAATAATTCATCAATTAATTGATTAAGAATACGAGCTTGTTTACCAGCAGCTTGTCGAACTCCCGCAGCATCGTACATCACGATGATGGCAAAAATTGTAGCAATAGCAAATTCTGGGGAATTCCAGCCGGTGGTTTGCCCAACACCCGCTGCTAAAGCCGTAACTAGAGCTGAATGGGCACTAGGCATACCTCCAGTTGTGACTAAAACACGTACATTCAGTTTGCGATTTTTAATCAGCTCAATTACCAGCTTTAATCCTTGAGCGATGAAACAAGCTACCAGAGCAACCAGCAGCACCTGGTTGTTGAAGATGTCGCCTATGTCCTGCATGGTATTTTAGTTTAGGTTAGTAAATATTAGCAGAGGTTGTTGTTTGAATAAGCATAAAAGTAATCCGCAAAGTATGGGATTTACTGAACTTCTTAACAAACTACCTCTTGACATTTTGAAGACGCTCTGAGCCGTTTTTCATAGATTAAATATTTTATCAGCTGCTAAAACAGCTAGAGTTACTAAAATCTTGGTAGACATATGTACGTTTATCCAATCCATTTGATATCTTAAATTATCTAATATTGAGTAGCTGCCCACATCTAAATAAACGTCATGTTAAAACAATTACATCTGTCATGGATGTGGGAAGTTACTTTTGAGCGTCACAAAATCAATCATTGCGTAGATTACTCTCATGCAATCAAAATTTTCCAATGCAAAATTGACTTAGTGATTGCGACTGGTAATGAAATGAGCGATCGCTTTTAATGGTATAGCTCTTTGCCCAAATGGTTCCAATTCTGCACAGGCTGCTGCAACTAGTTCTTGGGCTTTGACGCGGGACTCTTCAAGCCCCCACAGGCTAGGATATGTTACTTTCTGGGCTTTTTGGTCTTTGCCAGCCGTTTTACCTAATTCCTCTTGGGTAGCAGTGATATCTAAAATATCGTCTACAATCTGAAATGCTAGCCCAATATTCTGAGCGTAACGAGTCAGTCGTTGCAAATCTTCAGATGAGACCCCAGCCACAATTCCACCACAAACAACACAAGCTTCTAAAAGAGCAGCTGTTTTGTGTTTATGGATAAAATTTAGTGTTTCTAGAGAAATATCTGTCTTTCCTTCTGACTCTAGATCAACTACTTGACCACCAACTAAGCCAGCCGCACCTAACGCCCGTCCCAACCGGACAACTACTTGCAAAACTCGCTCTCTAGCCACATTTTGAGGGGTTTGCAGAGCAACAAACTCAAAAGCTAAAGCCAACAAACCATCCCCAGCTAAAATTGCCACATCTTCGCCATATACCTTGTGATTCGTCAGCTTACCGCGACGATAATCATCATTATCCATCGCTGGTAGATCATCATGAATCAACGACATTGTGTGAATCATCTCCACAGCACAAGCCGTTGGCATCGCCATTTCAATTGTGCCACCCATCATTTCACAGGTAGCAAGGCAGAGAATAGGACGCACACGCTTACCTCCAGCCAGCAACGAGTAGCGCATTGCTTCATAAATCTTTTCCGGATAAATGATCGGGACAGCCTGATCCAAAGCAGTATCACAAAGTCTTTGTCGCTCTTTAAGGTAGGCTGCTAACTTAAACGTAGCGTCCTCTGGTGTCTTTTGAATGTTATCCGTTGCTACCATTCTGGAATTCCTGATTTTTTGCAACTTTTGCCATATACGTCACAATTTTATGATGCGCTGGAGCTGAAAGAGTCATTTGACATTGGGAATTGGGAATTGGGAATGGGGAATGGAGACGCGGGGACGCGGGGACGCAAAGACACGGAGAAATTTTCTCTCTCACTCCCTCATCCCCCGGTTGGTGAGGGGAGTCGAACCACATCCCCCTGATCTTTTTACTCTTTTAAGGTTCTCGCATAACTAGCAACAGTATTTTCTAGTAAGATGGCGACAGTCATGGGGCCGACTCCGCCGGGGACTGGGGTGATAAAATCAGCTACGCCAGCTGCTGATTCAAGGTGAACGTCGCCTACCAAGCGACTTTTACCACTAGCATCTGTAATTCGATTCATTCCCACATCTACCACAACAGCACCTGGTTTTACCATATCGGCAGTAATTAGTCCTGGACGACCAACTGCGGCAACTAAGATATCAGCATTTTGGGTGATAGATTTGAGATCATGCGATCGCGAGTGAGCGATCGTCACGGTTGCATCAGCTTCTAGTAGCATCAATGCCATAGGTTTACCCACTAAAATACTACGTCCCACTACCACAGCCTGTTTGCCTCGCAAGGGAATTTTATATTCCTGCAATAGCCGCATCACACCAAATGGAGTACAGCTGCGTAAACCAGCCTCTTGTCTGACTAGTCGCCCCAAATTAACTGGGTGTAGTCCATCAACATCTTTATCAGGATCGATTTGATGTAGCAAAGTCACAGCATCCAAGTGAGGGGGTAGAGGTAACTGCACAAGAATGCCATCTACTTGTTCATCTTGGTTGAGTGTCGCGATTACTTGTGCGAGTTCCGCTTGGGTGGTTTCGCTAGGAAAATGTTTACCAAAAGAGGCGATCCCCACTTTAGCGCACGCTTTCTCTTTATTACGTACATAAGCAGCTGATGCTGGATTATCACCAACCATCAGCACTGCTAAACCAGGCGGACGTCCTATTTTTGGTTGTAATTGTGTAATGGCAACAGAAAGCTCTTGCTGAATTTTTGCTGCTAGAGTTTTACCATCAAGTAGTTTGGCAGTTTTTGTTTCCATAATATTTATCTTCTCAGATCTACTGTCTAATCTAGAGAATAAAGAAATGAGGATAAAATCAGAAACTTTTTGGCTCAGATGAGAGCAATTTCTGACAATAAAGAAAATAGTATAAATGGGAACTCAATCGATGAAATCGGCGACAAGACAAGCACTGATGCAAAAATTTGCTCAATTGGTGGTGGCTTTTATGCAACAAGCAAATTTTTCTGTAGCCTGCTTGCACAAATATGGTACTGTTCCCTCCCGTCTGGGATTGATGTTGTTTTTGGTAGTATGGCTCTGTGGTTGTAGTACTTTCAAGTCATCTATCTCTAAAGAAACCAACACTACAACCAGCACCAATGTCACCCCAATTCGGGAAATTAAACCAAACAACAAGAATCAAACTGTAGTTTACATCCAAGGTAAGGTAGAAAAGCAAGCTCCCCTGATGAAGCAGTGGGTTTATTTAGTTAATGATTCGACTGGAAAAATCTGGGTTCTGACAAATCAAAAGGAGTTGCAAAAGGGAGCGCAAGTTGTATTTAAAGGTAGAATTCGCTACAAAAGTATTCCTGTGGCTGGTCAAGAATTAGGGGAAGTTTATCTAGAAGAAGAGTAATATTTATAACATACCTTAACTAAAAATTTATGAGTAATCAACCAGTCCATGTAGCGATCGCCATTCTCTACCAGCAAGACAAGTTTCTCATGCAATTGCGGGACAATATTCCCAATATTCTCTACCCTGGTTATTGGGGATTATTTGGTGGTCATATCGAACCTAGCGAAACCCCAGAAGTTGCAGTTAAACGAGAAATTTTAGAAGAAATCACCTACGTTTTACCGCCATTTTTAGAATTTGGCTGCTACTGTGATGAAAAAGTTGTTCGCCATGTCTTTCATGCACCCCTGTTAGTGGAATTAAATCAACTGGTTTTAAATGAAGGCTGGGATATGGGATTATTAACAGCTGAAGATATTAATCAAGGTAAATTTTATTCGCACAATGCCAAAGAAGTCAGACCAATTGGGCCTGTGCATCAGAGAATTATGTTGGATTTTATTGAGAAGGGGAGTAGGGAGTAGGGAGTAGGGAATGGATTTATTCTCCACGTCCCCGCGTCTCCGCGTCCCCGCGTCCCCACGTCCCCGCGTCTTTCCTCATGATAAGTCTTGAACCGAACTTGATATTAATTAGCGATCGCCCCACTAACAACAACTACGATGCCAATAATTGCCTAATTAATTTTGCTATGGCTTTTTGTGTAAAGCGGTTGGCAATTTGCTGTCCCAAGCGTTGTACACCTGGATTTACTAATAACTGAGCAATTTGTGGCGCTAGTTGTGCTGGATCAAAGCCACGGGTTTCGCGGAGAATATCTAAGATTCGTCTGACATGTTCTAAGGTTTGTTGTTGCTCGACTGTGGCTGCTGGTGTTTCATTGACTGCTGTCAACCCTACACGTTCTCGTAGCAAGTAGGTCAAGTTATGTAATACATTTTTACCTAAAGCATCGAGTCCGTTAACAGATTCATCTACCAATTTGTCACGAATAAAAGCTCCGCGTTCGGAAGATAGAAAATCTATACCTTGATTCAGCACCAAGCTGAAGTCATAGTCTTGATTATTACGCGCATTTTTTAAGAGATTCTCCAACCGATTCCAGCGGAATCTACCATCTTTAAATAGCAAATCCTGCAATGATGCTCTCAACTGTGGTGCAGGATCTGTCAATAGGCGTTTAGAAACGTAAGGATAGGCTTCGCTAAGGACTTTGAAGTCGGGATCTATGTATATAGCAATACCTTCTAGCGTTACTAAAGAGCGGATAATTAAAGCGTAGTAAGGAGGTACGCGGAAAGGATACTCATACATTAAAGCTGAAAGTTCATCGGTGATGCTTTTAATGTTGAGTTCGGCAACACTGGCTCCTTGAGCATCAGCAAACACTCTTGCAAAAGCTGGTATAATCGGCGTCAGGTCGGTTTCTGGGGATAGAAAATCTAGCTTAACGTAGTCATTTGCTAAACCTTCAAAGTCGCGGTTAACGACGTGGACGATCGCCTCAATTAAACCATAGCGCTGCGGCGGTTTAATCTCACTCATCATCCCAAAATCGAGATAAGCTAACTTACCATCGGGTGTTGCTAACAAATTACCTGGGTGGGGATCGGCGTGAAAAAAACCATGTTCTAGCAATTGGCGTAGAGAACACTGCACACCTACTTCAATTAGATAACGCGCATCTATACCTTGAGCGCGAATCTCTGCGGTTTGGGTTAGTTTTGTGCCGTTAATCCACTCCATCGTCAACACTCGACGATTGGTATATTCCCAGTATATTTTCGGTACATATATGTCTTTTATATGTCCATATAACTGAAAGAAGCGCTCTGCATTTTCACCCTCATGGATGTAGTCCATTTCTTCAAAAATGCGATCGCCCAATTCATCGAGAATACCAACCAAATCACTCCGCACCTGCTTGACATTTTTCTGCACCCAGCCAGCCAGGCGGCGCAAGATATACAAATCAATCGTGATCCTCTCTCGTAAGTCGGGACGTTGCACTTTGATCGCGACTTCCTCACCAGTTTTGAGCTTACCTTTATAAACCTGTCCCAAGGAAGCAGCGGCAATTGGTTGAGGTGAGAGTTCTGTGTAAATTTCTGCTGGAGGTGCGCCTAGTTCTTCTTCAATAAATTGGTAGGCAATTTCGTTGGCAAAAGGCGGTAATTGGTCTTGCAGCCTAGTTAATTCTTCTAGATATACAGGGGGCACTAAATCAGGTCTGGTGGACAAAGCTTGGCCAATTTTGATGTAGGCAGGCCCTAATTGCGTCAGCAATTCTCTTAACTGAACGGCCCGACGGCGGTCGTTTTTGACGACTACTCCCCGTCGGATATCCAACCACAACCCAAAAATAAAAGAGAATGTTGGGCCCAAAACCGCGAAAATCCGCCGCAAAACTAGCAGCGGTTTGTTTTGGTAATGCCTTACTATCTCCACAGCGTTGTAACGCAACATCTCAGGTTCAGTAACCTGCTGTTTTTGGGTTGCTAGTAGTCTTGGCGATCTCACAACCAAAGCTTCTGTATCAGCTTCTGGTACTACTTCAGTAACGTACAGTTCGCCTTGGCGATTTGTGCCACCGCGACTGTTCTCCTGAATCGGTCGGGAACTTGGGGGAAGTGTCTTAACAATCATGAAGAAAGCCACCGGTCGGAATGAGCATGTTAAGTATTGTAACAATATTGGGGGAATTGGGAATTGGGAATTGGGAATTGGGCTTCTCCTGTCGGAGACGCTGCGCGAACGACTTCGCTCAGCCCACGGGAATGGGAATTGTCATTTGTCATTTATCATTCTCCGCGTCCCCCTTCGGGTGACGCTCGCAAGCTCGCTAACGCAGTCGCCTGCGGAGGGAAACCCTCCTGCAGCCCTGTCTCACCGCGTCCCCGCGTCCCCGCGTTCCCCAGTCTTCCCCAGTACCCAGTCCCCCATCTGCTACACTTATATGGGCGCACTAGTTCAATATTAGTAGGTATTTATGATTGCTAAAGAATCATCCTTAAATATCCTATAAGTTGTAAGTGTATGGCATCTGTCCTCACGGAGAGATTGATTTGATGTTGCTCAGCCTACATATTGAAAATTTCGCCCTCATTGACCAACTGGAACTCGAATTTGGTACAGGGCTGAATGTATTGACTGGTGAAACCGGCGCAGGAAAATCAATTATCCTAGATGCCATTGATGCTGTTTTGGGTGGCAAAGTCTCTAGTCGCGTGATTCGGACTGGGACAAATCGGTCTGTGGTAGAAGCTACTTTCGCCGTCAGTCCTCCCTTAATGGCTTGGTTGAGCGAACAAGAAATAGATTTATTAGATGAGAGTTCCATAGTAGTTGGCCGAGAAATTACAACTACTGGGAGTAATATTCGTAGCCGATCGCGAGTCAATGGTGTATTGGTAAATCGGCAAATAATGTCAGGACTGCGCGATCGCCTTGTGGAAATTACTGCTCAAGGTCAAACTGTGCAAGTAGGGGAATCTGCCCAAGTCAGGGATTGGTTAGATTTGTACGGCGGTGACTCCCCGATGCAGCAACGGCAAAAAGTTGCCACTTTTTTTAATGCTTATCAACAAGCACATCTTGTATTGGAAAAACGCCGGACTTCGGAACGGGAACGCTTACAACAATTCGACTTGCTTACTTATCAAGTCCAAGAATTGGCAACTGTCAACCTTAGCGATCCTCAAGAATTAGAACAACTACTCCAAGAACGAGAACGCCTGAATCATGTAGTCGATTTGCAACAAATGAGTTACAAAATCTATCAGGCTTTGTATCAAAACGACAATGAAACCCCAGCCGCAGCAGATTTGTTGGGAGACAGCGAAGCCACATTAAATGACATGGTAGAGTATGATGCCCAATTACAATCTCTGTTGGATTTGGTGAGGGATGCACAAGCAGTAGTAGTGGAAGTAGGAAGACAGATTAATGCTTATGGGGATGGTTTAGAAGCCGATCCCCAACGGTTAGAGGAAGTAGAAGAACGAATTCGGGAATTAAAGCAAATTTGCCGAAAGTATGGGCCAACACTCACAGAAGCGATCGCTTACTACCAGCGTATCCAAGGAGAGTTAGCTGAACTCAACGACACGGAACAATCTCTTGAAAATCTGGAACAGCAAGAAAAAGCATGTCTGGAACAGCTAAACCAAGCTTGTCAAAAGTTAACCCAACTACGTCGTAAAGCTGCGGCTAACTTAGAGTCACGATTGTTGTCCGAACTCAAGCCCCTAGCGATGGAAAAGGTAAAGTTTCAAGTTGAAATTTTACCTGTTACTCCCAACGCAGCGGGAGCAGACAAAATTACTTTTATGTTTAGTCCCAACCCAGGCGAACCACTACAGCCTCTCACAGAAATTGCCTCTGGGGGAGAAATGAGCCGATTTTTGCTAGCACTAAAAGCTTGTTTTTCTCAAGCCGATGCCGCCGGGACAATGGTATTTGATGAAATTGATGTTGGCGTCTCTGGCAGAGTAGCCCAAGCGATCGCCGAAAAACTACATCATCTCAGTGAAAGTAACCAAGTATTATGCGTTACCCATCAACCTTTAGTAGCAGCAATGGCAGACCGACATTTTCGTGTGGATAAGCAAACTATTAATCAAGGCAAAGGTAAAAAAGCAAACAACGGTAGCACAGAACAGCGCACAGTTGTACGAGTTACTACTCTAGACAATTTAACCACTCGTCGAGACGAGCTAGCACAATTAGCTGGCGGCAAATCTGCAACCGAGGCGATCGCTTTTGCGGAATCTCTGTTACTACAAGCCGCTAACCACCGGAAGGGGTTAGGGACTGGGGGGTAGGGACTGGGGACTGGGGATTGGGGATTGGGGATTGGGGATTGGGGACTGGGGATTGGGGACTGGGTATTGGGGACTGGGTATTGGGGACTGGGGACACGGGGACGCGGGGACGCGGAGAATAATTAATAATAAATGACAATTCACAATTCACAATTCCCCATGACGTTTAATGTGAATTAGAGGCTGAAACCCTGTTTCTTGGTGTAGTAGAGACGCGCTTTTGAAGCGTCTCTACAAAGCGCAAAATCCTTGATGTAGCATTGATTCTTATATTTCACATCAGGCGTCCGTGGGCTGAGCGAAGTCGTTCGCGCAGCGTCTCCGACAGGAGAAGCCCAGTCCCCAATACCCAGTCCCCAATACCCAGTCCCCAGTCCCCAATCCCCAGTCCCCAATCCCCAATCCCCAGTCCCCAAT
>NZ_JCACKM010000070.1:0-35831 GCF_059505385.1 Desmonostoc vinosum | reverse complement strand
GCCTTAAGGCGTGGGTTCCCTACTCCCTACTCCCACATCGCCACTCCCTCTGAATGCTATTAAAAATAACCCACAACAATAGTATGAAAATACCTTCCCCTACTCTCCACTCTCCACCCCCCATTTTCAAGATATTTTAGTTGATATAGAAATTAGTAATTCTGGAAAAGGACTAAACGATGCGACTATCACAAATGTTATTAATTACACTGCGGGATGATCCGGCAGATGCAGAAATTCCCAGCCATAAATTATTACTCCGTGCAGGTTACATCCGTCGCATCGGTAGCGGAGTTTATGCATACTTACCATTGATGTGGCGAGTACTGCAAAAAGTTTCCCAAATCGTGCGAGAGGAAATGAACGCCATAGGCGCACAAGAATGTCTCTTACCGCAATTACAACCCGCTGATTTGTGGAAAGAATCGGGACGCTGGGATACTTATACTAAAGCTGAAGGGATCATGTTTTCCTTGATTGACCGCCGCGAGCAACAATTAGGATTAGGCCCGACTCACGAAGAAGTGGTTACAGCGATCGCTCGTGATATGATTCGTTCCTATCGTCAGCTACCCCAAACACTCTACCAAATTCAAACCAAGTTCCGCGATGAAATCCGCCCCCGCTTTGGGTTGATGCGCGGACGAGAATTTATCATGAAAGATGCCTATTCTTTCAACGCCGATGAAGACAGCCTGAAAAAAACTTATCAAGATATGTATCAGGCTTACAGCAATATCCTGCGCCGTTCTGGTTTAGCTTTCCGGGCAGTAGAAGCCGACTCAGGCGCAATTGGCGGTTCTGGTTCTCAAGAATTTATGGTGTTAGCAGACGCAGGAGAAGACGAAGTTCTCTACACCGAAGATGGCAAATATGCCGCCAATGTCGAAAAAGCCGTTTCTTTACCAGCGGATGCCGAACTCTCACGGTTTACAAGCTATGAGAAACGCGATACACCTGGAACAGAGACGATAGAAAAGGTGTGTCAACTCCTCAAATGTTCTTCCACTCAATTAGTTAAAAATGTCCTTTACCAAACAGTTTATGATAACGGCATGACGGTGTTAGTTTTGGTAAGCATCCGTGGCGATCAAGAAGTAAATGAGGTCAAGTTGCAGAACGAATTGACCAAGTTAGCCGCCAATTATGATGCCAAAACTATTATTGCTTTGAGTGTGCCAAATCAAGAAACACAGCAAACATGGACAGCAAAATCTCTACCTCTAGGCTACATTGCACCCGACATCGCAGATGAATATATAGCTGGCGGTAAACAGATTCATGCTCAATTTATTCGATTGGTGGATCAGACAGCCATTGATTTAAAAAACTTTGTTACAGGTGCAAATGAGACTGGTTATCATGTCGTTGGCGCTAATTGGGGTGAGCAATTTAAGCTACCAGAGCTAAAAGTAGATATACGTAAGGCAAGACCAGGCGATCGCGCCACCCACAACCCCGAACAACTCCTACAAAGCGCCCGTGGCATCGAAGTAGGTCACATCTTCCAACTAGGTATCAAGTATTCTCAAGCTATGGGAGCAACTTATACCAACGAACAGGGTGAAGAAAAACCACTGATTATGGGTTGTTACGGTATTGGCGTGTCACGATTAGCACAATCAGCTGTTGAGCAATCCTACGATCAAGATGGGATTGTTTGGCCAGTGGCGATCGCACCCTACCACACCATAGTTACAATTCCTAACATTAACGACGCTCAACAAGTGGCAACAGCCGAAAAACTCCACGTCGAACTCAATCAAGCGGGAATTGAAACTTTACTTGATGACCGTGACGAACGAGCGGGAGTAAAATTCAAAGACGCCGACTTGATAGGCATCCCCTATCGGATTGTAACAGGGCGAGCGATCGCCAACGGCAAAGTCGAAGTTGTAGAAAGAGCAACTCGCAAATCTCAAGAAATTGCCATTGATCAAGTTGTAATTACAATCAAGCAGTGGATTACAGCGGCAGTAGCTAGAGACTAGGGAGATGAGGGAGATGGGGGAGATGGGGGAGATGAGGGAGATGAGGGAGAAATTTTCTCCGCGTCCCCGCGTCCCCATTCCCCAAAACTTACATAACTAGGCAGGTGACGCATTAGAAATACAAATTCTAGAATTAAAGCAACAGACCATAAAAATCTTTATTCCCATTCCCCGTGGGCTGAGCGGAGTCGAAGCCCACTCCCTACTCCCCATTTCAGGAAACTCTGCACTCATAAGTATCGTCCTTAACCACGCTTCTCCTCAAACAGATAACATCTCAGCCCTCATTTATAGAAGGTTTTGAATATGAAAGACCAACAAGGATCTAACCCTAATCGTATTTCTTCAGCTGTGATTGGAGCTGTCTCAGCTGCGGTTGTAGCGGCGGGTGGCGGCGTGGCTTGGTTTACTTTGAATTCCAACAATAGCCCCACACCATCAAGCCCCTCGCAAAGTCTTAGCCAACCAAAGCAGCCATCAACCGCACAACAAGGTAATGAGCAAACAGCCAATATTTATTGGCTCAGGCCAAGACAAACAACTGTGGATTTGGTTCCTCAGCCAGTTCAAGTAGCGGCTGTACAGCCTAGCCAAGTTTTAGAAAAAGCTTTTCAAAGTTTATTAGCAGGCCCAAAAGCAGAAGCAGACTCTACCACCATCCCCAAAGGAACTAAACTGCTGGGGTTGAAAGTAGAAAATGATGAGGTTCACGTTGATTTATCTGAAGATTTTACCAGTGGCGGCGGTAGTACCTCAATGGTAGGTAGAGTCGGACAAGTTGTTTACACCGCCACAACTTTAAATCCCAAAGCCAAAGTTTACATTGCAGTCAACGGTAAACAGTTGGATGTTTTAGGCGGTGAAGGCGTAGATTTAGAACAACCACTAACTCGTGAAAGCTTTAAGCAAAACTATCCGCTTTAGTTATTGGTCATTAGTCATTGGTTATTGGTTGTAAATGAGTAAAATCTAACAAATGACCAAAGACAAAGCACAAATGACAACCAACTTACCTTTTACCATTCAATATGCGAAAATTACGGGCTTGCTGTTCTAACCTTGTGGCAAGGCGATCGCAAACCCGATTACACAATTCAAAAATCATTTGGTCTTCTACCCGGTAGTAAGCACAAGTCCCCTCACTACGACGGCTAAGGATTCCGGCTTGCCACATTACCTTGAGGTGTTTTGACACATTCGCTTGAGACGTTTGTGTTGCTTCTACCAACTCTTGCACGCATTTTTCCTCATCCCGCAGTAGGTGCAACAACCGCAGGCGCATCGGCTCGCTTAATAGGCTGAAGTATTCAGCTACTTGTTGCACCACTTCCTCCGGTACAGGCAACGCTTGTTTCATCAGAATTGACCCGCAAGAACTGACAATTTTAACAATGACTCATTTCATATATAGATTAATACTTAATCAGGGTTAATTCGCATCAAAGGCTGACCATATTCTACCGGTTCGCCATTTTGCACCAAAATTTCCATGACTTGTCCGGAGACTTCTGCCTCAATTTCGTTCATCAGCTTCATAGCTTCGATGATACAGACTGGTTGATCACTACGGACGCGATCGCCTACTTCCACAAATGGTGCTTCACCCGGAGCAGGAGCGCGATAAAATGTTCCCACCATAGGAGAAGCCACCTCTACTAAGCGCTTATCAATTGTAGAGGTGGTATTTGCTGACAACTGCAATTGTGCCCCACCAGCAGCATTATCAAAAACACGAGCTGCTGTTGCCACCTCAGTGACTGTATTTGCAGTTGTCTGGTTTCCTATAGGTGAAACCGATGTCAATCCCGAACCAACCACACCACCTAACGTCGTTTGGTTTCCCGGCACTGCATGATTGCCAAAACTCACAGCTTTACGTACCGTGAGTTCAAAGTCGTCGCTTTTGAGCGTGACTTCTGCGATGTCCGTTTGTGCGATAGTTACCAATAGTTGGCGGATTTCATTAAAGTCCAATGGCACAGTTTTTATTACCTCGACCTATTCCGTAAACTAAAATCTTATGTGTGGCAGGGATTTAATCCCTATATAGGGATTGAAATCGGTAATTACATCTCAATGGAGACGAAATTTACTCCCTGCCCATGTATTTATCATCGCGGGTATCAATACGGATGCGTTCTCCTTGAGAGATAAACAAAGGAACCATCACACTTGCCCCAGTTTCTACAATAGCTGGCTTTGTACCGCCTGTAGCCGTGTCACCCTTTACACCAGGATCTGTTTGTACAACCTCCAGAACTACGGAGTTAGGCAGTTCTACTTCTAATACTTGTTCGCCCCAACGAATGACATTGGCTTCCATACCTTCTTTGAGATATTTGACGCGATCGCCAATCTGTGCAGCACTCAATCTACCTTCTTCATAGGTTTCCATATCCATAAAGACGTATTCATCACCCTCTTTATAGGTATGCTGCATCGTGCTTTTTTCCAAAGTAGCTTGCGGTACTGTTTCACCCGCTCGGAACGTTCTTTCGACAACGTTCCCATTCTGGACATTTTTCAATTTAGTTCGGACAAAAGCCGAGCCTTTGCCTGGCTTGACGTGGAGGAATTCAACCACACGCCATACAGAACCATCTAACACAATTGAAACACCAGGTCGAAAATCGTTACTGGAGATCATGAAGCTTTCAAATTTTTGAAGACAATCGGCATTTATTGTACCCTTCAAGGGGGATAATTGGTCAGTTGTCAATTATCAGTTGTCATTGGGAATTGCGAATGGGGAACTCAGAGCCGCCACGTTAGCGAAGCCCAGTGGGGATTAGGGGTAATGGGGACGCGGGGACGCGGAGAAAATTTCTCCCTCATCCCCCTCATCCCCCTCATCCCCTAGTTGGCGGAGTCGAACCACACCTCCCCAACACCCTAGTCAAAACTCAGCACTCAGCACTCATCACTAGGCACTGTTACTGTGGGAAGATGATTGATGGGTTACGTCCAGTCAACAATTTGATGCTGCGTTTGAGCTATCCCATGTTTAACCTAATAAAATCCTGGCTAAAGAACAGCCTAAAAATCACATTGCTGGTGACAATATTTTTAGGCATGACTACAGCTTTGTGGACTACCTCCAGTCATGCTGCTCTGCCAGCTGGGAATGCAATTACTGATGGCAAGGCTTTACTGCGATATGCACTCCCGATAGATAATCAACCTGTACGACAACTGCAAGCTAGCTTAGAAGATATCTCTAACCAACTGCGGGCCAATAAGCGGTGGGGTGCTATATCCAAAGACATCAGCAAAGCATCCCGCGTTCTTGATAAACCCTCCCAAATCTTAACAAGTGTTCTCCAAGAACGCCAACCTCAAGCCGAAGCTTGGATTGCTGAGTTAAAATCTGGCGTGGATAAATTACAAGAATTGGTGAAAACCAAAGATAAAGAACAAATTCTGCAAGAGCGAGCTAAACTGCTGAACCTTGTCACTCAGCTTGAAGAGTCAATGGTGAAGGAATTTCCCTTTGAAGTCCCTGCTCAGTACAGTAATCTTCCCCAACTCAAAGGGCGTGCTACTGTGGATTTTAAAACCAACAAAGGCAATCTCACCGTTGTGGTGGATGGTTACAGCACTCCTGTGACTGCTGGCAACTTTGTGGATTTAGTACAACGGGGTTTTTACAACGGTCTAGAATTTACCCGTTCAGAAGAATCTTACGTTTTGCAAACCGGAGACCCACCAGGAAAAGAGGTGGGTTTCATTGACCCCAAAACGGACAAATACCGTGCTATACCTCTGGAAGTCCTAGTGGAAGGCGACAAGCAGCCCACCTACGGGATTACTTTAGAAGAAGCTGGTCGTTATGTTGATATGCCAGTTTTGCCTTTCTCGGCTTTTGGTGCTTTGGCGCTGGCTCGTCCTGAAGGTGACGTCAATGGTGGTTCTTCACAATTCTTTTTCTTCCTCTTTGAGCCTGAACTCACCCCAGCAGGACGCAACCTATTAGATGGTCGCTATGCCGTTTTTGGTTATCTAACTGAGGGCAAAGAAGTTTTGGATCAATTAAAGGCAGGCGACAAAATTGAATCAGCCACAGTCGTCCAAGGCATCGAAAATTTAGTTGCACCCCAAGCAGCGTAATCAATAGTTTTGAGTGGTTAGCGATGGTTAGATCCCCGACTTTTTGAAAAAGTTGGGGATCTAGCAGCCCCGCAAATTTAATGGGACAGACCATGAAGTTGCGTTAGACACTTAAATTTATCTTTCAACATTCTCTAGATAGTGATTTGATGTTTTTGGGTTAAACACATCGCCGTACCTTGCTCATAATAGGCAGCTTCATTAATAAAAACCGGATATGTAGTTAATTTGGCTACATAAGGTATTATTTGACCATCAAATCTTAAAAAGATAGGATCACCAGAATTTAAAGCTTCATAATCTTTAAACTGAAGCTGCGGATGAATCATTGCTGTAATCTCTCCATATTCATTTCTTATATAATCAATTGCTTCTATGTATTTGTATAAAATAAAAGTATTTGAAAATGCAGGTAGTTTATCCTCGTTACACAGTTCCAAGTAGTCTAAAATTGTGTAAATTATGCTTTGAGTTTTTAGGAAAAAATCTGCATTCAAAACACCTTGAGGTATAGAGCCGACCTCAATACCAATGCCAAATTTACCAAGCGATCGCAGCGCATTCTGACTACGCCCAGAGTTCCCAGAACTATAAATTTTTATTGCCGGATGAACATCACTTAAATAAGCAGCTAATTGCAGATTAAATGGTTCTTCATTATCAATAAGAATAGTTACACCCATGTTGGCGGTTGTACTATGTAAATCCAAGATAAAATCCACAGAACTTTTACTATTTTGTCCATAAAGATCATCAATGTTTCTAGCTAGTAACTCTTCATAACTACACAGCATTGCATCGTCTAAATTTTGGCGCAAAAAGCATCGATTTAAATCTTTGTCAATGTATCGTCTTCCAACTGCGAAGGCTTGAGGATTCGCCAACAACGTCAGCGTTTCAAAACTGTCTCTGTGAATTAACTCAGGAAACTGCTCAAATAGTTTGATTAAATATGCTCCTGTGAACTCGTTACCATGAGTTCCACCTACGATCAAGACGCGATTGATGCGATTACTAAGTTTCATTTCTGGTTTTCCTATGACAATTGGTTTTGTTGTCATCAACAATATCTAGAAAAACCATGATTATCTCACCTTATTTAGACAACATTTGATGACTCTTTCGGTGATTTGATTTCTCACAAGCAATTTATGATTGCTATATAATACTCAAAAAAAGCAGAATCTTTAGGCACTCACAAATGGCCAGATGGGATGAAATAGAATTACTGCAATTGCAATATGCGATCGCTGTATATGACCAACAGGGATTTAACAACGCTGCTGCATATCTGGGAATTGATCAGGGCTTTTTGAGTAGACAAATCAAGTTACTGGAAAAAAGATTAGAGTTCAACATATTTCAACGCAGAGCGCGCCCATTACAATTAACAAATGCTGGCAGTGAATTTTTACAAGCAGCCCGTCAAATTATAAATCAATTTAAACAAACAGTAGAATTAGGTCAACGATTAAATCGTGCTGAAAAGGAACAACTAAATATAGGAATCAATACCTCCATCGCCAACAGCATATTACCCGACATACTCAGAGCATTTCGTGAGCAGTTTCCGACAGTAGAACTGATGTTATATGAAATGGCTTCCTACGACCAAATTGAGAAATTACAACACCAACAAATAGATTTAGGTTTCTTTCATTTACATAACTTGAACAATATCAATAACAACAACGATAATGATGTCTTGACTTCTAAACTCATTTTGCAAGAACGATTAGTCATTGTTTTACCGAAAAACCATCGTTTTGCAGAACGAATTAGCATTAAATTGGAAGAATTAAGAAATGAACAATTTATCTTGCCACCAGATCACCTGTTACATAACTTACGCGAGCAAATTAATAGTCTTTGTGCAAATGCAGGTTTTCAGCCAAGAGTGAGACAAGAAGCAGCATGGATATCAACTGTTTTAAGTTTAGTTGCAGGCGGAATGGGGATTTCGCTACTGCCAGCTAACGTCACAAATCTGCAACGGAGTGGTGTATTCTATTGTGAGATACAAGAGCAATCCCCAGTATTAGAAATAGTTGCTGTTTGGCGAAATGATCATGTATCTGTAATTTTGGAAAACTTTTTGGACGTGATCGAGAATATAGTAGAAATTTCTTAGCTCACAAATTCCCAGCATTAAACACTTCTGTAACTGCGATCGCTAATTCTGGAAACATCCGCGATACAATCTTCTGGTCAGCAGTAAACACCGTCTCTTCGTAAAATCCCTCTTCCAACAACAGCACCGAAATTTTCCCCTCTAACGGGTCTACAATCCAATATTCCGGTACTTCAACCGCCGCATACTCAGACCGCTTATAGCGATAGTCCCGCTTAATTGAATCTGGACTAACTACCTCTACAATCAGTAATGGTGGTGACTCAAATACTGCTGATGCATTGATCAATTCTCTTGCTTGCTCCTGCGTCACCACACACAAATCAGTCAACCTAGACTTATTTTTTCCTGTCCTCGTCCCAGTTTCTTTAAAAGTCAACCAAGGTAAACTCAACCGCTTGATTTCTGCATCAAACAGTTGCTCCAGTAATTTAGCAATTAAGAAATGTTCAATTGTTGGGGGGTTCATTAATTCCAGCTTGCCATCCACTAGCTCGTAGTGAAAACCACTGCCATCATCATAAGTTAAGTACTCTTCAAATGTAAGTTTTGTGACTGGCGAAGTGAGCATCTTAGCAGACCCCTAGACGATATCATTATCCTAACTTGAAGGAGATGAGGGGGATGTGGTTCGACTCCGCTCACCAACCAGGAGATGAGGAGGCCGAGGAAGAAAGATAATTTCCCATTCCCCATTCCCAATTCCAATTCCCCATTAACAAATGACTAAAGTCAAAGATATTGGTGAACAAGGTCTGTTAGAAAAATTGCAACGCTTCTGTCCTTCAGAAATTGTTGGGGATGACGCGGCGGTACTTGTAACTACACCAGAACAATCTTTAGTAGTGACTACTGATATGCTCATTGATGGTGTACATTTTAGCAATGCCACCACTTCGCCGGAGGATGCTGGTTGGCGAGCGGCGGCGGCGAATTTATCAGATTTAGCGGCAATGGGTGCTACGCCCATAGGAATTACTGTGGGGCTGGGATTACCTGGCGAAGTTAGCGTCAGTTGGGTTGAGCGCTTATACCAGGGCATGACAGAATGCCTGCAACAATACAATACACCAATCGTCGGTGGTGATCTCGTGCGATCGCCAATCATTACTCTTGCAATTACCGCTTTCGGTCAAGTTGACCCCAATCTGATTATCCGCCGTTCTGCTGCCGTTGTGGGGAATGCGATCGTCGTTACGGGCATTCATGGAGCCTCCCGTGCTGGCTTAGAATTGCTCTTGCATCCCGAATTAGCACAAAACCTCAACGATGAGGAGAAAACAGCTCTTATCCACGCACACCAACGACCTCAACCCAGACTAGATATTTTACCAATCCTTTGGCAATCTCTACAATACCCGATTGCGATCGCTGGCATGGATAGCAGCGACGGTTTAGCAGACGCTGTAATCCAAATTTGCCGGGCCAGTGGTGTTGGTGCGATACTAGAACGTGAGCAAATACCCTTACCAGCAGCTTTTGACCACTGGTTAACACCAGAGCAAGCACTGAAATATGCCCTATACGGCGGCGAAGACTTTGAATTAGTACTATGCTTACCACAAGAGCCAGCCGATAGATTAGTACAACAACTGGGTCATGGTGCAGCTATTATCGGCAAAATTACACCAGGAACAACAGCAATATTGCACGACCAGCAAAAAAAATTCCCTGACCAAGTTTTGCATCTTAGTCAGGGATTTCAACATTTTGGTCAATAGTCCTTTGTCATTTGTCTCAAACTAATGACCAATGACAATTACTGCCACTTCTGTGCCACTAATTCCGCCAAGTCTAAAACACGTTGGCTATAACCCCACTCATTGTCATACCAAGCCATGACTTTTACGAGGTCATTGCCCATAACCAAAGTTAAGTTAGCATCAATAATCGAAGAAGCATCAGTACCTTGATAATCAGAAGATACCAATTGCAGTTCACTATAGTCCAAAATGCCTTTGAGTGGCCCCTCAGCAGCATCCTTGAGAGCTTGGTTTACTTCTTCAGTAATAGTACGCTTCTCAACCTGAACTACGAAATCTACCATTGAAACGTTCGGGGTAGGTACACGCAAGGCAACGCCATTCAGCTTGCCTTTAAGATCTGGGATGACTAGCGCCACTGCTTTTGCCGCACCAGTAGAGGTGGGAACAATGTTGATGGCTGCGGCCCGTGCCCGTCGCAAATCTCGGTGAGAAGCGTCCAATAAACGCTGGTCGCCGGTATAGCTGTGGGTGGTGGTCATCGTACCTTTAATGATGCCGAATTTATCATTCAACACCTTGGCGATGGGAGCCAAGCAGTTGGTAGTACAGCTGGCGTTACTGATAACGTGGTGTTTGTTGTGGTCATAGTCGTGATGATTTACGCCTATGACAAAGGTACCATCCTCGTTTTTACCAGGAGCGGTGATCAGAACCTTCTTAGCTCCAGCATTCACATGCTTTAGCGCCCCTTCTTTGCTGGTAAATACTCCAGTTGCTTCGATAATCAGGTCAATTTCCCAATCTTTCCAGGGCAAGTTTTCTGGATTGCGATCCGATACGCACTTAATCGTCTTACCGTTGACGATGATAGAGTTATCGTCGGCAGTAATGTCAACATCTTTTAACTTCCCTAGCATCGAGTCATACTTTAGCAGGTGAGCATTGGTTCTAGGGTCTGATGTGTCATTGACAGCGACAAGGTCGATTTTGCTATTCTCTCTACCCAACCAGCAGCGCGCAAAGTTCCGCCCAATACGCCCGAAACCGTTGATTGCAACTCTAATCACAGTATCTTGCCCTCTGTATTTATGCCTATAAGTTGATATCGTTGACCCCAATCATATCGCAAAGGGGGGGATTAAATATAACCATAAAGTGTTGAATCAATAAAAAAACACATAATTTATTCAGATTTATTTGAGTAGAGGTTGTTGTCGGTAAGGTAAAATCTCACCGTTTCTGGAACTAAATAACGAATTGACTGGCTGACGCAGCAAAGTTTGCGAACCAAGCTTGACGAAACTCCTATCAAGGGTATATCCAAGAATTGCCAACGAATGATGACAGACTGCTGTTTTAATTGTTGCTCTACTTGCTTGCAGATTAACTCATTTTGAGCTATGGTCTCACCATCTAGGAGTCGGGGTGCAATTAACCAATCACACATTTGTGCTAATTCGCATCCACGATACCAACGGGGTAAGGTTTGGAAAGTATCCAAACCCAAAATCCAGTACCAGTGAGTATTTGGATATACAGCAGATAAATCAATCAAAGTATTGATCGCGTAAGAAGTCCCAAAACGATTTGCCTCTACTAGTGAGACCGTAAACCCTGGGTTATCTTCTGTGGCTAGTTGTAGCATTGTTACCCGATGCTCAAACAAAGCCGCTTGTTTCTGAGGAGGATTGAGCGATGGCACCCAAATTACCTGTTTTAGCGGTACTTGATGTAAAGCTGCTTCAGCTACAAATAAGTGTCCCCAATGAATTGGGTCAAATGTGCCACCGAAAATTGCTAGTTGCTGCATTTACTTACGCCAAGCTACTATGCAATGAAAAAAGTTTGACTACCAATGTACTATTGTAGTCAATTCCGGCTTTAGCTTCATGCAATTAAATTCAGTTTCATTCAAGATGTACTCATAGTAGCTAATTCCAGTAAGGTTGCCAAAATATGTATTTGACATCACAAGAATTTCTTTCCCGACGCAGCAGAAATTATCAGAATAATCTTAAAAACAGTTCGGAAATAGCAAAAACCTCCAACAAAGGTAAAATCATTTTGACCCTGCTAAAGCAAAACAAAAAAATCAACCAAACATCAGACGTGCAAAAGATGCATAAACAGTTACGGTAAAAATCAAATTCCTGTTATGATACGCGTGTTATTTGTGATTTATGGTGTGGTGTGGTGCAAGAGGAGTAATAAATGAGTAATTCTGTAGATTTTAGCGGTAAACCATTTCATTTCATCGGGATCGGCGGTATAGGTATGTCCGCTCTGGCTTATCTACTAGTGAAACGTCATCTACCAGTTTCCGGTTCAGATATTCGTCCTAACCATATTACTCGACATTTGGAATCCATCGGCGCTCATATATTTGCTAAACAAGAAGCTAGCAATTTTGAATTCTTTGACTCGCAACCAAAGACTAAGGAACTAGGATTAAACATTCAACAAGAATTACCTGCTACAACATCGGCAAAACTACCTCAAGTAATTTGTTCGACAGCAATCAATACAAGTAATTTGGAATACAAAGCCGCTTTAGATTTAGGCTGCCAAATTTTCCATCGTTCGGATCTGCTAGCAGCATTGATTGCCGATTATCACAGTATTGCAGTTGCAGGAACTCATGGCAAAACTACCACAAGTTGCATGATTGGCTACATGCTTTTGCAAGCAGGTTTAGACCCAACAATTCTAGTAGGTGGTGAAGTAAATGCTTGGGAAGGTAATGCTAGGCTAGGTCAAAGCCGATATTTAGTAGCCGAAGCAGATGAATCAGACGGCTCTTTAGTCAAGCACGCTCCCGAAATTGGTATTGTTACCAATATTGAACTAGATCATCCCGACCATTACGATACACTAGAGGAAGTGGTTGACATCTTCCAAAAATTCGCCAAAGGCTGTAAAACTTTGGTCGGTAGTATTGACTGTGCGACGGTACGCGATCGCCTACAACCAACAATCAGCTACAGCTTACACTCAGATACCGACGCTGACTACACTGTCACTAATATTGATTATCGTGCTGATGGCACCACAGCTCTTGTTTGGGAACGAGGCAAAGCCTTGGGTGTGCTGAAATTGCGACTACTCAGTCGGCACAATCTCAGCAATGCTCTAGCAGCAGTAGCCGTTGGCAGAGCCTTGGGTCTAGAATTTGGAGAAATTGCCAAAGGAATTGCCACCTTTGAAGGCGCAAGACGTCGCTTTGAGTTCCGGGGTGAAGTCGCTGGCACTACCTTCATTGATGACTATGCCCATCATCCCAGTGAGATCCGCGCTACTCTCGCCGCAGCACGCCTCCAAGCAAGACCAAATCAAAAAGTGGTTGCGATCTTCCAACCCCATCGCTATAGCCGTACACTTACCTTTTTAGAAGAATTCGCTCAGTCCTTTACTCATGCTGATTTAGTTGTACTGACTGATATTTACAGTGCAGGCGAACCAAATTTAGGGCAAGTCAGCGGCGAACAGTTAGCAGCAGCAGTTGCTAAATATCACCCGCAAGTGGTTTATCAACCAACTTTACCTTCTGTGCGTCAGTTTTTACTGCAAACGCTGCGCCCCGGAGATCTAGCGCTATTTTTAGGTGCGGGAAACTTAAATCAGATAATTCCGGAAGTAATCGCCACACTCCGCGAACCAGCTAAAGCCACATCTTAAATGTCTTTGGCGAGGTTTCATTTCTGGGTAAAGCGTTCTTCTGGTAAAATTCCACTGATTCACGCGATTGCCGCATTTTTACCGTTAAAAAATGTAAAGTTTCACAAATTAAACTAAAAATGACAATTTCCCAGGCAGCTACAAAAGCCTGCACAATATCTGCCTTGAACACAAAGAAACAAGAAACAACTAATTCGATTGAGAGTGGGACGATTCTCTTACCCGGTACTGATTGTATAATTAAGTCTCAAGCATCCTTATCAGCATTTACATCCTATAGGGTTGGTGGAGCAGCCCAGTGGTACGTTGCTCCTCGAAACTTAGAAGCAATGCAAGCAAGTATTAAGTATGCAAAGGAGCGCGATTTACCAGTAACAATCTTGGGAGCAGGTTCTAATTTGTTAGTGAGCGATCGCGGTTTACCGGGCTTAATTATTGCCACTCGGCACTTACGCTACAGTTATTTTGATCCACAAACAGGTCAATTAACAGTTGCAGCTGGCGAATCAATTCCTAGCATAGCATGGTCAGCAGCAGAACTGGGTTGGCAAGGTTTGGAATGGGCTGTTGGTATTCCTGGAACCGCTGGTGGTGCTGTTGTGATGAATGCTGGGGCACATAATAGCTGTATTGCAGATATGCTAGTTAGCGCCCAAGTACTTTTAAGCGATGGTACATTAAAAACTCTCACCCCTGAACAGTTAGGTTATAGCTATCGGACTTCATTACTCCAAGGTAGCGATTACATAGTCACCCAAGCCACCTTGCAACTCAAACCAGGCGCTGATCCAGCACAAGTTGTAGCCCTCACCAAGCAACACAAAAAACATCGACTAACCACTCAACCTTATAACTTTCCCAGTTGTGGTAGCGTGTTTCGCAATCCTAAACCTTACGCTGCTGGCTGGTTAATTGAACAAACTGGTCTGAAAGGATACCAAATCGGTGGGGCACAAGTGGCCCAACTCCACGCCAATTTCATCGTCAATCGTGGCGGAGCCAAAGCTAGTGACATATTCTGTCTAATTCGTCATATCCAACACCAAGTACAAGAGCGTTGGTCTATTTTGTTAGAGCCAGAAGTCAAAATGATTGGTGAGTTTCAGGCAGCATGTGGATAGAGAATGGGTATTGGGGATTAGGAGAACACCAGGGCGAACAAAAAATAACTACTTGCCAGTACTAACCAGTGACAAATCACAACTAACAAATAACTACTGAGCGCTAGTTTGTTTAAGCCAGTAAACTCAACTATGTGACTAGCTCTTGTAGAGCCATCCTTAATACCCAATCCCCAGTACCCAACCACTGTATTAATTATTGTAAAAAAATAGGCAAATTACCCACCGCATCTATAATTGAATTTGATTTGTAATTCAACCCACACGCGGACAATCGATTATGACAGGAAAAGGACAGGGATTTGGCTTTGGCTTAGGGAAAATGAAAGAATTGGCTGAAGCTTTCAAAAAAGCGCAGCAAGTTCAAGAAGGTGCAAAGCGACTCCAAGAAGAATTGGAGCAAATGGAGATTCAAGGAGAGTCTGGCGGTGGTCTAGTTAAGGTGATTGTCAGCGGCAACCAAGAACCCAAACGAGTAGAAATTTCTCCAAATGCTTTAGCAGAAGGTGCAGAAGTACTTTCCGATCTCATAACAGTAGCAATGAAAGACGCTTACAATAAGTCCACGACTACAATGCGCGAACGCATGGAAGAATTAACCAGTGGACTTGAGCTTCCGGGATTTTAGTCAATCGTCATTGGTCATTGGTCATTAGTCCTTAGTTAATACTGTGGACTCATGACTAATGACAAAGGACAAAGAATACTTATGCCCTACAAGCTACTATTTGTCTGTTTGGGAAACATCTGCCGATCGCCATCGGCAGAAAATATCATGAATTATTTAATTGAGCAGGCTGGGTGGAGCGATCGCATCATTTGTGACTCTGCTGGAACATCCAGTTATCACATTGGTAGCTCACCAGATCGTCGTATGAGTGCGGCGGCGGCTACAAAGCTGGGAATTAAACTGCATGGTCAAGCTCGCCAATTCCACCAGCAAGACTTTCAAGACTTTGATTTAATTTTAGCGATGGATCGAGCCAATTATGAGGATATTCTCTCTGTTGCTCGCACAGAGATTTATGATCACAAAGTACGTTTGATGTGTGAGTTTTGCTCTCGGCACACTCTCAAAGAAGTTCCAGACCCTTATTACGGTGGCCCAGATGGATTTAATCAAGTAATTGATTTACTCGTCGATGCTTGTGAAGGTCTGCTCACATATGTGATTAACCAACAATAAATAGCCTAAACTAGCAAGAATTTACATACAGCAATTTTTAGTTTATACAAACTAAAAGACGCTTTGTTTAAAGCATCTCTACAGTATTAATCTACCAGACCATGCTTAATTGCAAAACGTACTAATTCCGCTCGATTGTTGGTTGAAGTTTTTCTCAATAAACTACTAACGTATTTTTCCACTGTTCGAGGACTCAGGTGGAGCTGATGACCCATTTCGGCATTAGAAAGTCCATGAGTCAATAGTTCTAACACTTGCTGTTCCCGATGAGTTAGAGATGAAAACTGTTGGGATTTTTGAATTTGCGTGGATAAAGAATTAGGTATATCCACTGCTGTTGAAGTGGAAATGCCTAAATCTTCTTTATGCGAAAAACGGTACTCAGATTGAATAATTTGCGATCGCTCCAGAAGATTACGAATTGCTGCTGCTAACTCTTCCAGTTCAAAAGGCTTAGGTAAGTATAAATCGCATCCTGACTGATAGCCTAGAATTCTTTCTTGAGTCTTAGTCCGCGCTGTTAACAAGATCACAGGCAATAAACGAAACGCTGGTTGTTGACGCACTCGACGCACCAGTTCATAGCCGTTCATCTGTGGCATGACAATATCCGTAACAATTAAATCAGGGTGGTACTCATCCACCAAAACCAGAGCTTCCTGACCGTCGTTAGCCGTAATCACACAGTAGCCAGACAGTTCAAGATAATCGCTAATAGACAAACGAGTGCCCAGATCGTCATCCACCACAAGGATCGTCAAGGGCATGGACAGTACACCCCTAGCATTTTTTTTACTAATAAATTTGCTTTTCTGAGCGCTATCAATGAACACAAGCAAGAATAGTGTTCTTATGTTTCATACTATGACAGGATTACCAGCTAATGACTGCCTAAGAATCTCTCTTATAAAGAAAATCTTAAAATCCTTAGGAAGTTTAACGAAGTGTAACTTACCTTCGCCTCTCTGTGCCCACATACCATAAAGAGCTTTGTAATTCGTAACAAACCATCAATTAAATTTAGTAAACACTCGCATTTTTGTAAATAAATATTGATTTATATTAATTAATAATCTATTGAAGTGAAATAAATCGCTCATTAATAAGTTTAAATACTAGATTTAAACAGTAACCAATTAACAGCCTTAAAATCGACAACTAACAAGCAGAAAAAGCTAAATTAGTAATATAGTAATCCTACCTGAGTTGTAAAAATTACGAACAGTATTGGTTCGGAGCAACTTTCTACAGGTAGCAACTTGCCACAAACCAGGGTAATGGAGATTTTTGGTGTAGAGAACAAGCATTTTTAGGGGTTTAATGCATACCCTATAGATTCACAGGTGAATCTGAAGAATTTTTGAGATACATCTAAAGCATACAAAATTATCAATGACTGACAAGAGCGAAAGTTACAAAGTTATTAGCGACAATCGTCAAGCCCGTTATCTGTATGAAATCCTAGAGACATACGAAGCTGGAATTCAATTGACAGGGACAGAGGTTAAGTCGATTCGTGCAGGTAAAGTCAATCTCCAAGATGGCTATGCTTTAATTCGTGATGGCGAAGCATGGTTAATTAACGTGCATATTTCCCCTTATAACGCCAGTGGGCAATATTTTAATCATGAACCACGCCGTACACGCAAGCTACTTATGCATCGTCAGGAAATTCGCAAGCTAATTGGCAAGGTTGAACAGCAAGGTTTAACTTTGGTTCCTTTAAAGATGTATCTCAAACGAGGCTGGGTAAAGGTGAGTATTGCCCTTGGCAAAGGTAAAAAGCTGCACGATAAGCGAGAAGATTTGAAAAAACGACAAGATCAACGCGATATGCAACGAGCAATGAAAAGTTATTGAGTATCACTAACACTAAATTGCAAGATCACCAAACAAAGTGTATGTCCATAGCGTGAGCCAAGAAAATACTCAGTCTATAGCCGGAGATTGATTTTGCTAACCTTGAGACTCGATACATTGGTGAATAACTAAGAACAGAGGAAGAACTTTCACCATGAAACGCAATTTCACCAAAGCTATTAGCACTGGGGTTCTCACCTTGAGTATGGCAATTTTGCCTTTGACTGTGTCCGCGCAGGCTCAAACAACCACCCAACCAAGAACAGACACAGTTCCAAGAACAACTACTTATAATGAGCGCAATGATTTTGATTGGGGTTGGCTAGGATTGATTGGTTTATTGGGTTTAGCTGGTTTAGCAGGCAAAAGACGCGACAATGAACCAACACGTTATCGCGATCCTAATGCTCCTGGCGCGACTAGTTACAGAGAGTAGAAATTCACAGTTGGCATTTGCAGTAGTCAAAAAAGAAGGGTGTAGAGGAATTCTATCCATAAATTTCCTCTACACCTATTAATTTATCTAAGAAGGGAACAGGGAACAGTTTTTTCTACTTCTTACTATGTACTGTAAGTTTGCTAAAGTGTTCACTTTTCAAATTAAAAGTTGCCCGTTAAGAGTTTCCTCTTTAACAATCATTTAGTTATTTAGTAGCTGACAACGGACTATGAATTTGAGTCGGCTTCTAATGTCTGTTGATTATTCAAAGGTCTCCAGTAACTCGCAATTAAAGCAACTATTAACCACCAAAGAGTATTGACTTCAGGACGATACCAGACTGTATCTACAGTGCCATGAGTTAGCATCCCTAACAAAGTGGCGATCGCTCCTATTAACCAGAAACCCTCTATACTTCTTGAGTGTCGTAATCTGTTGATTTGCACTATAGCTGTGTTAACTGTGACAATGATTAACCACAGAAAACA
This sequence comes from Desmonostoc vinosum, assembly GCF_059505385.1. Taxonomy (NCBI): domain Bacteria; kingdom Bacillati; phylum Cyanobacteriota; class Cyanophyceae; order Nostocales; family Nostocaceae; genus Desmonostoc; species Desmonostoc vinosum. The sequence continues at coordinate 17,127 of NZ_JCACKM010000070.1, read as the reverse complement.
AGCCAAACCGATAAACCCAGTTTCTACAGCCACCTCTAGGAAAATCGAATAGGCACTCAAAGCTGTATAACGAGGGCGTTGGTAAAGGGGATAAACTTTGTTGAATGAGTTATGACCAGGGCCAATACCCAGAATGGGGCGATCGCGAATCATCTCAAATACAGCATCCCACACATTCCGGCGAAAATTATTACTGCTATCTTGACGGTCAGCAAAAATACTCAATACCCGCAGGCGTACTGGCTCGACAAAAATCACAGCTAGTAACAATACTCCAATCAGACCACCTAACACAATCGGCAATGACCAAGTACGCCAAAAAGCAGGCATTTCTACAGTTTGCCAATAAATTAGTAATGTCACAGCAGCTAAAACTGCGACCACTAATCCAATCCAACCACCACGGCTATAAGTTAAAACTAGACAAGCAGTATTGACAATAAACATTGTCAATGCTAAAGCTTTCTTCGGCCAACTCTGCCAAGCCAAAATTGCTACTAGGCTAAAAGCCACCGCAGGTATGAGATATCCAGCCAATAAGTTGGGATTACCTAAGTAACTGTAAACCCTGACAGTTTTCGACAAAGAAGATTCAGGATCTACCCAAGTTGCCAATTGTGCAGCACCAAAAAAATATTGCCGCAATCCATATACACTGACTATTAGCGATACGTGCAAGTAGAGGATGATAATCCAAGATCGCAAGCGAGACGATCGCAATACCCTAGCGCACAAAGCAAACAGCATTAAATACAGCGTTAAAGTTGCCAAATCTGTGAGCGCTGCTTTTTTGACTGGTGACAACGCTGTTGCGACTGCGGCAATTGCCCAATAAAGCAATACAAGCAAATGTATAGGAGTGATTGACGCTGTTGGTGTTGCTTCATCAGATAAAGTCAACAACAACCAAAATCCTATACAAGCTATGAGTAACAAACCGATCAAAGTAGTTGAAACAAAAGGCGCAAGCGCATAAACTAGACTAAGTAAGGCAGCTGCGATCGCGTCTCCCCACTGCATTAAGATACTAGTTTGCCGCCAGGAAGAAAACAGTCCTACCAGAAAACGATGTAGGTAACTGGTAGCAAAATATTCTCTAAATGGTAAAGACGATAAGGTAAATCTTTGCCAGACTAAATTCATAAAAAACGCTGTGTTCAATTAGCATGTTGGCACATAACTTGGACTTAATCATAATGCGGCTAGCAACAAAAAGATAATAATTGTATATTGAAAATTGGTAATTGCGTATAATGCTATCTTTTATCAATAGCCTTTAACTCAATATTTTGAACACAGCGATGGGAGTTTTGATCAAACTTCACTAATTGCCTGCGAAGGACTTGCCACTTTCAAGGGCAAAGCAAGTACATAACGGTATCCTGATTCTGGTGAACCTTGAATTGAAATTTGTCCGCCGTGCAACTCTGCTAACTGACAACTGAGCAAAAGACCTAAACTCTCACGAGATGCACTCCCTTGGCGCTTAGCTAAATCTATCTCTGAACTATCAGCAAAAACGCTGGAGAGAGAATCACTCAAATTTTTTGATTTGTCTACCGTTACCGCCAAAGTCTCTAGTTGCTGTTGGCTCCCTGTATGAATATTGTAAGTTGCTATCTCATCTGTCATCTCCATCAGCGATAAGGGATTAAGACGGAAGTAGGGATCAACTTCAGCAATACCGTCTCCCAACCAGGGATGCGAAACCCAGATAGTAATGTTCAGGACATCTTCTTTAGAAGAGACATGAATGCGAATAATGCTACCTGTGGCAGAAAGTTGAATGACGCTAAAAATTAGGTGATACAGAATTTGCCGCACTTTGTCTTTATCTAGAGGCCAAATGCGATTACGTCCCGGTTCTAAAGACAAGCGAATATCTTGCTCACGACGGTGAGATGCTTCTTCTAGCGTATTGATAGCTTGTTGACATAGCATTTCAATATCTATAGGGGCTAGATTTAAAACATTTGAGTTTTCGTCTATTGCTCCGAGTTCGGTAATTTCATTTACCAATGAAAGCAAGTAACGGCCACTATGTTGAATAATTTCTAAATATTCTCTTTGTTTTGTCGTCAAAGGCCCATAAATTTCACGCCCTAGAACACTAGCCATACCTAGTACCGATGTTAGGGGTGTACGCAACTCCTGAGTCAGCTGCTCTAAAAGTTCCAACTTCAGCTGTTTAGTAGAAACAGAATCTGTTTCTGGTGAAGTTGGAGTGATTCTGAGATCATGAGTACGCTCATCGTTGAGCGACAATATAGGAGTGCTTGTTTCTATTTTTCCTTGCAGTAACCGATTGCGTTCAAATTCGCTCATACTCCAACGAGCGATAATTTGTAAAAATTCAAGATCTCTGGTTGTAAAATTGCGTGGCACCAGATCCATGACTGCCAATGCTCCTAAACAATGCCCAGAAGCATCAATCAGTGGCGCACCCAGGTAAGCGCGAATGCCATAATCTTGCACTAACTTGCTACCAACAAGTACTGGATCTGTCAGCTTATGCGTATCATTTATTACAAATGTTTGGAAACTCTCTACAACTTGAGTACAGAAAGATTCTCGGCGTAAAAGTTGGCGGCTTTGTGCTAAATGATTCATTAGCCCTAGCCGAGATAAACCTACTGCTGACTTAAACCAGTGGCGTTCTTGATCTACAAATCCCAAAATGGAAATTGGAGCTTCCAAGAAGTGAGCAGCGGTTTGAGTAGCTTCTTCAAAAACTGGAATCGTTTCCGGTTGCCGCAGACCTAATTCTGACAAAGCTTTGAGGCGTTGTTGTTCTCTTGTCTCTTGAGAAGCCCAACCATCCTTTAGGGCAAATAATTTGTTTTCAGGCTCTATCATTGCCACTGCTACCTTGATAATTGCTCAATACTGTAATTGATACAACCACTGTTTTTGGGTTATCAATTGCTATTGTTAAGCATTCCCCAATTTCATCTGTGATCAACAAGTTTAGGTAAAAGTTTTTTACCTCTCCCCTAAGTAATAATTTTACTATCACCAGTTTTAGCTACTGGTACTGAATGTTATACATAGCACTGGTGTAATCTTTATTATTTTAGATTTTATCACCAGACAGCGTTAGTTTTAAATATAGCCAGGGTAGTATAAAGTTAAGAATACAACATAAAGAGATGTCATGATTATGTAAGATGAGAAGAATTTTCTAAGTAGAATCAACATAAATTTGCTTAAAGTAATATTTAGAAAATTTTCAATAGCTATTTTTTAAATAACAGTTAACTTTAGTCGCTAATAAGAATTATACTGATTTAATTCAGGACTATGACAAATATTTGGAGAGATATATTGTATTTTAACGCTACTAATATCGTCTAGTTGCTGTATTTTTCCACATAGTTATAGATATTAGTTAGTTGATCTAGTTCCATCTCAAAAAATACTAGTTTTGGTATTTTTGATTAGTTTAAACTTATAGAGATTAGCTGTTATCAATACACTAATTTTTCAATGAATATATTCAATAACGTTATCTTATAAGGTTGCTGGAAATTCAAATAAAATTTGAGAAAATACTACTAATTGACTATAGCGATCGCAGATAGTTTGTGAACAAAACTATCTAGACAGGCATCTCTAGAAATAGTTTACAAAGCATACAAAAAAAGTGGTGTTTAGCTACTGTTGAAATAATTTGCTGTGATCGATTCATGAAAATGCGAATAAAAAATATAAAAGTACGATATTTTTTTGATAAAAATGCCTGAGCAAAAGTTTACTCTAGGGCAAAGATAGATTAAATTTTGTGAAATAGGATTTTAGGATTTAATTTTGAGGACAAGCAGTAATGAATAAAATGATTATTAAAGTTCCGTTTGTAGATTTAAAATTGCAACATCAATATATTCAAACACAACTGCAACAAGCAATCGAGGCAGTATTAGAAAAGGGAGATTTTATTTTAGGGCAAGCACTTTCGGATTTTGAAACAGCATTTGCCGCAGCATCTGGAACAAAATATGGTGTGGGTGTTGCATCAGGAACTGACGCGATCGCTTTGGGATTACAAGCGTGTAATATTGGTATTGGTGATGAAGTAATTTTACCTGCTAACACCTTTGTCGCTACGTTAATTGGTGTTTTACGTGCTGGTGCCAAGCCAATACTCGTAGATTGCGATCCCCAAACAGCTCTAATTGATCTAGAAGCAGCGGCAAAAGTAATTACACCTAACACCAAAGCAATTATTCCAGTGCATCTCTATGGTCAGATGGTATCATCCCGGCAGCTATTAGACTTTGCCGACACCTACAAACTACTAATTTTTGAAGATGCAGCACAAGCACACCTAGCCACAAGAGATGGGTATTGTGCTGGTTCAGTAGGGATAGCAGCGGCTTTTAGTTTTTATCCTAGTAAAAATTTAGGGGCATTTGGAGACGGGGGGATGCTATTGACACCAGATCCAGATGTTGCTCAGAAAATGGTACGTCTGCGGAATTACGGTGCATCCCAAAAGTATTTCCATACTGAATCGGGTACTAACAGCCGCCTGGATACCTTGCAAGCAGCAGTTTTATACCAAAAATTACCGTATTTACCACAGTGGAATAGCGATCGCCTAAAAATTGCCCAGCAATATGATCTGGAACTAGCACCCTTGGCAACTGCTGGTATTATCCCCATAGACAATCAAAGTGATACCGGACATGTATATCATCTTTATGTGATTAAAGTTGATGAAACTTGTGTTCTAGAACGTCAAGAATTACAAGAGCAATTGACAGCAGCCGGAATCCAAACCGGGATTCATTACCCAATTCCTTGCCATCTCCAGCCAGCTTTCACTTACTTAGGCTATCAAGTAGGAGATTTTCCGCAAGCCGAAAAGCTGGCCAAGCAAATATTATCACTACCTATGTACCCTGGTTTGAGTAGTAGCCAAGTCAAAGAAGTTGTAGCAGCCATCGCTCGTGTAGTCTCAATGGATTCTCACTCACAGATACCATCACCTGCTGCGATCATTCAAAGGTAACAGAGAACCTATGTTTAAAAATGTGGTCTCATATCCTTTTTATTGAGGGCTAGATTCTTCTTCAATACTCTTGCTTCGACTCCGCTCAGCAACCAACCCCAAAAGAGCTTAGTCAAAAAACATAGATGTAAAAAATAGAACTAGCATCACTAATAGTTTAAGTTCTCTCAAGAGGATTTAAACTATTATTTATTTTACTCAGCACTGTTTCGGTGAATTTTTGATTATAAACAGCTTAAAATCATGGCTCTCCAGCAACAAGTCAATAAAAGAAACGTACCAGAAATCACAAAAATAGCTATCACAGCGGTTTTGCTGCTGCTTTATGCACCGATCTTGCTACACTGGTTTGATGGTTGGCTAAACAAAAATATCAGTACAGAACACGAATATTTTAGTCATGGCATTATTGGTTTACCGTTTGCCGCTTTCCTGGGTTGGATGAACCGGAAAAAGTGGAAACGTTTGCCGAATATTACCCATCCTTTGGGTGCTGTTTGTTTGTTACTGGGGGGTGTATTTTATTTAAGTGGTGTTACAGAGTGGGTTAACCTTTCATTGACTGTGATGCTTGCAGGATTATGCTTGTGGTTCAAGGGAATAGCAGGATTGCGATCGCAAGCATTTCCTCTAGTGCTAGTATTTTTGGCAACTCCAACAGCAGTACCTTATCTCATTGCTCCCTATACCTTGCCCTTACAAAGTTTCATTGCTGGTACAGCTGGCTTTATTCTCAATCAGTTTGGTATGGAAGTCACAGTTGATGAAATAAACCTATACGTGGGGGGACGGATTGTGGAAGTAGCCCCATATTGTGCAGGATTGAAAATGTTGTTCACCACTCTCTATGTCTGCCTCATGCTACTTTATTGGACAGGAGCTTTATCTTCACGCCGCACATGTATTTGGTTTTTAGCAATTGCTGTCTTAATTAGTGTTAGCGCCAATATTGTTCGTAACACTTTACTAACTTTCTTTCACGGTACAGGCCAAGAGGCTGCTTTTCAATGGCTGCATGAAGGTTGGGGTGGTGATCTTTACTCTGCTTGTATGCTGCTGTTGTTAGTACCTTTGCTCAATTGGCTCAACAACTATTTTTCAACCTCTCAAGTCGATGAAAGGGTGTAGGGGAAAACTAAGCCACCCACACTTTGACTTTGCTCAGTGACCACTTTCAAAGTGGGTTTCAACCAATCTTAACTAAATAAAGACGTAGCAATGCTACGTCTTTATTTATTTGCACTGTATTGAGCTAGGAACGGCAAGAAGAATCAGTAGATACACACAGCACAAAAGTGGGTGAAACAAAAATCACCCGTTCAGGTGAGCTAACTGTAGGAAGCAACAGTTTCTGAAAACAGCGAATCTATTGCTTGGATAGATTCATCAGACTTTTTGCGTAAATTACTGACCTCAGTCTGAAGAATATTTAGTGACTAAATAATATTAACTTTTGTGGTTTGTGGACTCAATTTGGTTTGAGGAGAAACATATGAAATTATCTATTTTGATGGACTCTGTAGTAATTGTTGGTTCTATTGCTTTGTTCAGTGGAATTGCTAGCGCTCAACCAGTGGAGCATAATAAATATATTAACGATGCAGCGATCGCTCAACAAGCGAGTATAGCTATTAGTACTAGTACCAATAATTGCTCTGATACAATCAACACTCGTCTTGAACCAATAGATCTACTTTGTTTGGCTTACCAGGGGGTTCTCAAGCCGCAAGGCATTTCCAGTGGAGAGGCGCTTGTTTCTCAAACCCAAAACCAAGATATCTTAGCACTTGATTTGGTTAAGGCTGCGGTGAATGCCAAGCAATTGCCACCACAAATTTTGAATGATCATAACTATCTGAGTGCTGTTGAGTCAGAACTCAAAGCATTACCCGATTATGCTGCTGCTGATTGAGAAAGCTTTCTACCCTGCGTTCGGGATATATAAATTTTTGATGAATAAAATAGCCTGTCTACTTGAAAAATATGAGAGTAGATTGTCAATATTACTGAACTCATAGTGTTTTTTGATAAAGTAAAATTTTGCCTAAGTATTGCAAATTTTACTGATGATCTCCTTATCTAAGTTTTTCAAGGAAAACCAATGGAGTGAGTTAGCAGCACTTGTGTTATTACTACTGCTGTTGGTAATAGGAGCAGTTCCTGGATACCTAACAGGGCAATGGCAATGGAAACAGCCGCCACCTGTTACTAGTCTCAAGGAATTGAAACAAATACGCAAGACTGGACTAACCCTTCCTGGTTGGCAAACTACTGAACAAGCTCAGCAGCAAATTGGTGAACGCAAATGGTCTTTGCAGGTAATTAAAAAAGTAGATTCAGAATCTCAAGCCATCTTACTTTTGTTACCGCAAAACGGGCCTATGGATCAACCCGAAGTGGAGTGGACAGAGATTAACGGCTGGGGAAGGTCGCGTTGGGGCAAGTGGGACATAGCTCAATCTCGTTCTGCTGAATTTATCGTCAAACAATCTTTAGGGGCCAAATCTAATGCTGAAACTAAGGTAGATGCTAGATTCTTTCGTGCCTCCACAAAAAACCAAACATTTGCGGTTTTGCAATGGTACGCGATGCCAAATGGTGGAAATACATCACCTTTTAATTGGTTCTTATCAGATCAATTGGCACAGTGGCGTAAACAACGTACTCCTTGGGTAGCTGTGAGTATTGTAATTCCAATAGAGCCTTTAGGGCAGGTGGAAAAATCTTGGCCGCTAGCTCAGTCTATTGGAGAAATCGTACAAACTGCATTGATGGCAACTGCTTTGTAGAATACTTTACAGCTAGGCTGATGCAGAGATCGAGGCAATTGGGAATGGAGTCGATATTTCTATGAGCGGTGTCGGTTCTCAGGTATGATGCAGTAATAAAAACAATTTGTAGATGCGCGATCGCATCACAAAAAGTTGATAAATAGCTTTTGAGTAGGCAGCAACAAATTCATTATTGAAAAATTAGACGATTTCTAGGAGGATGCATGGCAGCAGTTTTTAAGATTTTAGAGTTCGAGCCAAAACCTGCATTTGTGATCAAAAAAGTCGCAGTGTAGTACAGACTAAGAGACATTTTAGGTATTTACAGAGTAAAATAACGACTCGGCGTGACTGATTTTTACCAAAGCTTTAACTGCATAAATGTTCAGAGCTACCTATTCTCATATCCATGCATTTAGCACCCTTTGTTTTGTCAGTGTTCAGGTAGGCGTTTTCTTCACAGCACCCAGCCAGCTTGTTGCTCAACCCCTACCATCTCAAGGACAATCACCTGGGCAAACTCAATCACCTGGGCAAACTCCCTCACCTCCTCCAGCTACTGAAACTATACCCAGTGCTGCAAATGATCAAGTTTCGCCCCAACTTAGCCGCTATCTTTTGGGGCCAGGAGATGTGATTGGAGTTGTGCTACAGCGTCCTCCTGGCCCTTATCAGTTAGGAATAGGCGATATCGTTAGTGTTGCAGTTCAGCGCTTTCCAGATTTGAGCTTTCAAGCCCAAATTAATCCCGAAGGCAACATTATTGTGCCCCTGCTAGGCACAGTCCCCTTGCAAGGTTTAACTTTGGAACAAGCTCAAGCCAAAATTCGCTCTGGTTTAAATCGCTATGTAATCGATCCAATCGTAGTTTTATCGTTAGCAGGGCAACGTCCAGAATTTAATTTTCAAGCTGTAATTAATCCTGAAGGTAACATCGTAGTACCGCAAGTAGGGACTGTATCTATACAAGGCTTGAGTTTGGAAGAAGCTCAAGAAAAAATCCGCTTAGCTTTGAGTCGCATTTTGGTAGACCCGATTGTAGTAGTGTCTTTGAATGCAACGCGGCCTGTGCAAATAACCATTAGCGGTGAAGTATTTCGACCAGGGATTTATCCGGTTAACTCTGCAACCCCCCGCGTTGCTGATGCTTTACTAATAGCTGGTGGTTCAACATCAACCGCAGATCTGCGACAGGTGCAAGTACGTCGCAAGTTGATGGATGGTTCTGTAGTTGCACAAACCATAGATTTGTATGCAGCGCTACAAAATGGTGGTGCTATTCCTAATTTACGCTTGCAAGACGGAGATGCGGTCGTTGTGCCTCGTCGTGAAGTCGGCACTGATGACGGTTACGATCGCAATTTAGTAGCACGTTCATCCCTAGCCATACCGCAGATTCGAGTTAGGGTTTTGAATTATGCTGCTGGAGGAATTGCTACACAAGCACTACCTAATGGAAGTACGTTTATAGATGCATTAGGAGGTATTAATCTTGACACTGCTAACCTACGGGACATTGCTCTCATCCGCTTCGACCCTGAACAAGGGAAAGCTATTACTAGGCGACTTGATGCTAAAAAGGCTCTCTCAGGTGATGCTTCTCAAAATGTACCACTTCAAGATAATGATGTTATCGTTGTAGGCCGTAACCTCATCGCTAGGATTACCAATGCTATCAGTACTATTACTCAACCATTTTTTAATATTCAAAGCTTTATCCGCTTCTTTGAATTCTTTGGCGGCGGGTCTAATTAGTAGCTCTTTGGGGAAAGAAATCAGGGGGCAAGGAGCAAGAGGAGAATAAATAATTACGAATTACCCTTCGGGTTCGGGAGTGACGCTCCTTCTCCCAAGGGGAGACGCTGACGCGAACGTCGCTAACGCTAGCGCTAACGGACTCGACGGGAACCGCCAAGACTCCGACTCCCTCACGAATTACGAATTACGAATTCCAATGACCATTGACTAACTAAATGCATTTGCCATGACCCCACCAATTGTTAAGCGCTATCTTATTGCTTTTGATAAATATAAATGGATTGGATTAGCTAGTTTTGCTTTAGTTGTAGCGGGGTCAACGTTTGTGGCTGTGCAACCAGAACCACCTGCTACCTACATTGCAGATAGCGCACTTACCTATACTGGGCCGCCAGTTTCTTTTTCTGCAACTGGTAGTGAAATCCAACAACAAGGCAAGGAACTAAACGAGCAAGTTTTGCTCTCAGACTCGTTAATTGAAGCAGTCGCAGAGAAAGTAAATATCAAACCTAAAAAGCTTGGTACAAGTGTCGCCCTCACTTTACCTAAAAAAAATCCCAGGACAGGGGAATACGAATCTACGATTTTTGATTTGAGATATAAAGACACTGACCCGAAGCGAGCCACAGAGGTCTTGGAGGTATTGATGCAAGCCATGATCCAGTTAAGTGGTGAGATTAATACTGGACGATTAAAAGCAATTATTCAAAAAATTGAGGAGCGGTTGCCGCAGGCGAAGCGAGAACTACAAATAGCCGAGGCAAGATTAGAAAAATACGATCGCGTTGAACGCACAGCAATTTTAGCAGCCGAAAACGGCAGTTTGCTCAATGGAGTTACTGCTAGTCAAAATCTGCAACGACAAATTCAATTAACTATTGCTGGAATTGATGGTCAAATTCGCAGTCTAGAAGGCAAGTTAGGATTAAATGTTGGGCAAGCTTATGTGTCTTCTGCTTTGAGTGCTGATCCGATTATTGCTACTTTGCGATCGCGAATTTATCAAGCTGAATCCCAAATCGCCCTTCTCAGGAAAGATTTGCGACCAGAACACCCCAATATGGTTCAGTTACAGCGTGAGAAACAAGCGGCAGAGGAGTTACTACAACAGCGGGCGAATGAGGTGTTAGGCGGTGCTGGTATAGCATCCCCACTACGGGGTGATATTGCAGGTATTCGGACTCAAAGCAGCTTAGACCCGGCACGTCAGGAGTTAGCAAACCAAATGGTGACTTTGCAAACCCAACGTGAGACACTACAACAACAACTAGCCCAAGAAATCCAACAAGAGGCACGGTTACGGCAAGAGTACTCTTTGATACCTAATAAACAATTGGAGCGATCGCGCTTGGAACAGGAGGTAGCACTCAAAAAAGCTGTTTATGACCAAATGCAGACAAAGCTTACCGATTCTAAGACCGCAGAAGCAGAAACTATCAGTAGTCTTAGTATTGCCAGACTCCCCACGGTCATTAATGATGCCAAACCTCCGAAGAGTGTACCTATAACGCTGGGTGTGGGTGGCTTTTTGGGTTTAGTAATTGGTGGTGGTGTGATATTTCTGTTAGGGTCGCTAGAAGGTATTTTCAAAACCAGAGAGGATATCCGCGAAAGTCTCAAGCAACGGGAAGTGGCAGTGCTGGGAGAATTGCCTTTAATGCCAGTGGATGGTTTGAATCAAGAAGCAGTACCAGTAGTACTTTCTCCTGATTCACCTTACTTAGAGTTTTATGAAAAATTCCGCAGTAATTTGCGGCGAATTGGTGGGAAAAACTTGAAGGTAGTGTTAATCACTAGCACCAGCAGTCAAGAAGGTAAGACGGCAAGTGCTTATAACTTAGGAATAGCTTCTGCCCGTGCTGGCAAAAGAACTTTGATTATCGAAACCGATTTGCGATCGCCTTCGCGTTGTGAATCTCTGGGGGTAACTCCTGACCCCGACGCCATTCTCGAACCCCTACGTTATTACGCTAGCTTGAGTGAATGTATTCGTTTAGTCCCGGATGTTGAAAATTTATACATTCTTCCTAGCTGTGGCCCCGTGCGTCAATCTGCTGCAATTATCGAATCAAGCGAAATCCGGCGACTCATGGAGGATGCTCGCGAACGTTATGATTTAGTAATATTAGATACCTGTCCTCTCAGTCTATCTAATGATCCTTTGTTGATTCAACCCTATAGCGATGGGATGGTATTGGTAGCACGACCAAACTATACACAAGAAAACATGTTAGGTGAGGCTGTTGATCAGTTAGTTGAATCGGAACTGGGGTTACTAGGAGGAGTAATCAATGGTGCTGATATCATAGTTTCTCTACCCGAACCAGTTGCAGAAACTCCTGTATCTGATCAATCAGCATCAGAAATTGAAGAAATCTCAGCTGGTGCCAGTAAAAACTAACGTGAGTCTTTGAGGTAGATGTAAGCGGCAACTCATCCCCCTCATCCTCTTTTAACTCTCTTCTATTCCCATTCGTCCCGCTTAAACAAACCAAACAATGGGCCGAGAATCACTCCAAAAACAAAACCACCAATGTGTGCCCAGTAAGCTACTCCACCTGTTTGCACGCTCATGTTAGCAGCGGCTTGCAGACTAGCAAGACCTGAGATGACATTCTGAATAAAGAAAATCCCTATGACTACCAATGCTGGAACGTTAATTGTAGTCACAAAAAAACCTAAGAAAAGCAAGGTCGTAATTCTGGCATGGGGAAAGCGAATAATATAAGCACCTAGAACTCCGGCGATGGCACCACTTGCCCCTAAGGAAGGAATATCAGAGTTCCTGCCAATAAACCATTGACACAAAGCTGCTAAAGCACCACACGCCAAATAAAAAATTAGATATTTGAAATGACCTAAGCGGTCTTCAATGTTGTTACCAAATACCCAGAGAAACACCATATTTGATATTAAGTGCCACCAACCACCGTGTAAAAATTGCGACGTAAATAACGTTGTCCATTCACTGGATACATTGGTGGTTAATTCTCGTGGTACTACTGCATAAAGCTGAAAAAATTGCTCTAATTGTTCATTGGATAGACTCACTTCATGAAGAAAAACTAAAATATTCATCCCAATCAACCCGTAAGTGAAATATGGGGTGATTCGTGTTGGGTTTTGGTCGTAGAGGGGAAACACAGATGTTTTTCCTAATCATTGATTAACTGCAATATAGCTTGGATAGCTGGCAGTTGATAAGTATGAATAAGTTAAATAATTCGTAATTCGTAATTCGTGAGGGAGTCGGAGTCTTGGCGGTTCCCGTCGAGTCCGTTAGCGCTAGCGTTAGCGACGTTCGCGTCAGCGTCTCCCCTTGGGAGAAGGAGCGTCACTCCCGAACCCGAAGGGTAATTCGTAATGACGCGACGCTCCTGTGTCGCTCTAAGCGAAGCTATGCCGCAGGCTTTACGCTACGAAGCGCGTAATTAAGTTTTGTAATAGGGATTTAGCGCAAAGTCACCAGGGGGAAACCTGCGATCTGCTGTAAATAACTATTGCTTTTGTTTTGAAATCGAGAGTGTATAGCTATGCTGCTGTGGAGATAATTCGCCGACAAAGAGTAAGTATTTACCTGCCTGCCAGTAACCAGAAAGTTCTGGGTTGCTTTTAGAGTAATTATCTGCCATGACGCAGAAACGCCCACCAGGCCCATCAATCAACAGTGTTGGCTGTCCTTTGCTTTCAACTGTTAATCGCAAATATGGTAATGATTCTGTAACTTCAATCACCTGATTTGGGACATTAGCAAGATTCCCACAGTTACTTTTGACAGTTCCTCCTGACTGACCGTTCAAAATCAGTGGATCTGGCTGAAAATTCGGGTTGATTTTGAGGGGTGGTGTCTGTGCCCAATTGGCTTCGGCAAGAATCAAACTCATTGCCAAAGCTGCGGGAACAACCTGAAATAATCTAGGCGTCTTCATATTAATTAATGCTCCTAAACGCTGCTGGAGCGATATTTATATACATAAGTCTGAATTTTTAGACGATTTTCATCCGTATTTGTTCCTATGGATGTTGTGCATATATTATTTTTTACTTAATCAAGTATATGAATACAAGAGTGTACTAAATAAGGGAGACACCTTTTTCATGGTCGGTTGTAAGATTTTCTGCTGATTGGCTGATTGAAGAAGTTCTAAATGTCAAGTAAAAAAAATACCAGCCCCCCAGTCCCTAGTTCTTTTTTCATTTGGGCTGCCTCTAAAGGTTTTGTATATACAGCCATTAGCTAAAATCACAAGGACAACCATCAAAAATAAAATTTAGTTAGCCTGTTGTTTAATAAGTATCCTAGCTGAGGTAAAAAAAACTGATGAATCCTCAACCTGATGAAGACTTGCAGCGTCGCCTGCAAAATCTAGAGGCAGAAATTCGTTCCTCGTCCGTTGTTGAGCCACAAACACAGGAGCAAGAACAGAGATCTCAGTCTGGTTTTGCCAGTTTTAACTTGCAAGTAGAACGATTTAAAAACATGTTCAACAGCTTATCTACAACTAAAAAACTGGTAGTTGCGGGTGTAAGTGTCTTAGTAGGGTTTGCGATATTACAAACAGTGCTTAAACTAGTGGCATCTGTTCTCAGTCTGGCACTGTTGGCAGTGTTAGTGTATCTTGGATACAAATTTTTTGTGTCTAACAGCTTTCAGCGTAAGCAGTAGTCTTCTATTTTAACTGTGCCAAGAAGGCGTAAAAATAAAGTCAAAGGGAATTATTACGATGACAACCCCAATTGTGAGGAGAAGTGAAGAGCAATCTAGTCGTTCAAAAGAACCGGGAAAAATCAATTCACTGCCATTGGTAACTAGGCGTTTTGCCGCTTGGGCAGCTGAAATTACAATAGTGGTTGCTAGTGGATTAATTCCCTTTGGCATTGGAGTGTACGCCAATTCCAGAAGCGATCTTAATCGGGTACCGCTTAATCCTATGTTGGTAGTGATGGAGAGAGCGATCGCCCGGCCTTTAGCTCTACCTGTCAGCTATGGTATCCGTAACGTGGCATGGCCGACTAATTTTTTGTGGACAGTAGCCTTGTTCGCACCCGTGACTCTCTCATGGTGGCAATTATACTTACTAGCTAAGACTGGTAGCACGATTCCTAAGCGGGGGTTTGGTGTGCGAGTAGTCAACAAGCAAGGAAAATCTCCCGGTTTGGGGGCTGCTGTGGTGCGAGAAGGAATTGGTCGTTGGACTGTGCCTGTTTCTATTGCTTATATTCTGTGGCGCTACAGCTTTGCTTTTCCTAATTTAGGGCTGTTCACATCTTTAGCTGTGCTGATGGTGTTGGCAGAAGGCATAGGCTTATCGTCACGGCGGGGGCGTCGCGCACTGCACGATCTGTTAGCAGGTACATATACTATCGATGCCACTCGTCCTTTACCAGCGTCGTTGTTAGGTGATACACAAAAGCAGCAGGCGTCCAAAGCTAACGAAACAGAGGAATGGCAGGAAGAAAATCAGCAAGTCGCGACTGATGATGGAGGTGCGATCGCTACTGAAACTATCCAGTCTCCTAGCTTGTGGCAACGAATACGGCAAAATCCGAATTTAACTTTATTTGGAGTAGGGCTAGCGAGCATGACTGCTGTGTTAGCAACTTTAGTAGGTACTCAAGTTTATGTTCAAACTCAGCAAACCGAGCGAACAAATAAGCAAGTTAACAGTCAAAAGTTTCTGGCATTAGAAAATCGTCTAACTCCTAACTCTGGTGCTAGCGAAGAAGAACGCCAGAGTGCGATTCTCGCTATAGGCAGTATTGATGACCTGCAAGCAACCCAATTTCTTGCGGATCTTTTAGCAAAAGAAACTAACCCTGCACTTATAGATACAATTCAACAAGCTTTAGTAACTGTTGGGATCGACGCTATCCCTGAGTTGAAAAAGAAAAACCAGTTCCTCGCTGGTGAGTTGGAATCTGCGGGTAACAGCCCACCCCCAGAGCGAGAATTACGACAAAAGCGATTACAAATTAATCAAAGGACAATTAACAAGATTCTTGCTGTCAATAGCGGTAAAGTTGACGATCTAGATCTCAGTCGTAGCCAATTAGGTCAAAGCGGTTCTGGGTCAAAAGAAAGCTCCTCTTTCAACTTGGTGCTAGAAAAAATTGATTTAGCCGGAATTAAATTCAGATCCGCAAATCTGAACCAAGCTAGTTTTAAAGATAGTCGCTTCCGCAATGCGGGTGAAGATGGACGCTGGGATACCTACGACGATGTTATCGCTAATTTAAGCCAAGCCCAGTTAAGGCAAGCTAATCTCACTGATGCCAATCTCAGCCGTGTTTTAATGACCGGTATCGATTTGAGCCGTGCCACTCTCAATCGAGCCAATTTAGCTGATGCACGTTTATTTGGCGCTAATCTTAGCAGTACTCAGTTAGTAGGAGCAGATCTGCACAGAGCAATCTTAGAAAATGCTAGCTTGACTGGGGCTGATTTAGGTGATGCTAAATTGAATGAAGCCAACCTCTACGCGGCGCGTCTAGGTCGTGTCACTGCCATAGGAACACAATTGTCGTTTGCTAACCTGATCAAAACCGATTGGGAAGGTGCAGATTTATCAGGAGCTGATTTAGAACATGCCAATCTCAGTAATGCTAACTTGAGTGCTACTCGCTTAACTGGTGCGACTTTGCGATCGACTAATCTAGAGAACGCCAACTTGCGAAATGCTGATCTGAGTCTTGCAGACTTACGAGGAGCGAATCTGACAGGAACTGACTTTCAAGGGACAATTATTGCTCCTAGTAAGCAAGATCCAGCTGATCAATTTGTACAAACACCCGATTTAGGTTCAAAATCTGCTGTAGTAGAAGGAGTTGACTTTAGTCAAGCCAAAAATTTAGATACTAAGCAACTAGCTTACATTTGTACTCAAGGAGGTCTGCATCCCCGTTGCCCGTAAGATGAGGCAGGGGCAGGGGGCAGGGGGCAGGGGGAGACGGGGGGACGCGGGGACGGGGAGAATAATCAATTCCTAATTCCCAATTCCCAATGACAAATGACAAATGACAAAATGGTGTGAGGAGTAGGGTAATGAGGTATTTTTCTTGTTTGGTTTCGGCTTTAGGGGCTGGCTTAGTGTTGAGTTTAGCTGTTAGCACTCGCCCAGCACAGGCTCAGGTAGCATATGGCAGCTATGTTGGTATTGGGCCAACTGTGGGTATTACTGACGGTGTACAATTTGGCGGGGTGATAGCTGTCCGCTACAAGCTTTTGGAAGCACCAATTTCTTTCCGCGCTCAAGCGTTAATTGGCCAGAATACGGCTATTGTACCAACGGTTTCTTATGACCTCCCGCTTAACTGGCAAACTGATGCTTACTTAGGGGCTGGGTTAGTATTAGCTGGTGGTGGTAGCTCCTCTCCTGTGGGCGACAAAATTAGTTTCGCTTTACAGCCGGGAGTTGATTATGTCGTTCCCAATAGTAATACTGTAATTTTTGGCAACGCGATCATTGCTTTTGATGCCTACCGTGATAGTGGTGGTACGGCTGTCTCTGTCCAAGGGGGCGTCGGTTTGAGATTTTAACTAATTCGCGCCCTCGTCCCCCACTGAATTCGGTACTCCAAATCAGTGGT
>NZ_JCACKM010000069.1:0-37409 GCF_059505385.1 Desmonostoc vinosum | reverse complement strand
TGCGAGCGTCACCCGAAGGGGGACAAGGGAGAAATTTTTATGATAAGTGATTAGCTGGACATGATATCATTTATATTCATGAAAATAGGGAATTGGGAATTGGGAATTGTGTAATCTCTCTTTACTTCCCCGCGCCCCGTCCCCGCGTCTCTCACACCTACCGCCGTCGCTCTTGCAACTTGCGGTAAACTAATTTCAAATCAACTTGATGATGCGCCAAACCAACCAATGTATGATAAAGCAAATCTGCAACCTCACTTGCGATCGCATCTGCATCATCGTCCTTAAAAGCCATTACCACCTCAGCGGTTTCCTCACCGAGCTTTTTTAAAATTTTGTTATCACCGCCAGCAAATAACTTACAGGTATAAGAACTTTCCACAGGATTGTCGCGGCGATCGCAAATCACTTGAAATAACTGCGACAATGTATCTCCAGGTGGGGCGACGATTTTCCCATCTATTTGATGAAAACAACTACGCTCACCAGTGTGACAGGCAATATCTCCTACCTGTTCAACTCCAATCAGCAGCGCATCGCTATCACAGTCATAACGGATACTCTGTACTTTCTGAATATGTCCAGAAGTCGCCCCCTTATGCCAGAATTCTTGGCGAGAACGACTCCAAAACCAAGTTTCTCCAGTTTCTAAAGTCTTTTGTAACGATTCCTGATTCATCCACGCCATCATCAAGATGGTGCCATCCAAGTGATCTTGGACAATTGCAGGCACTAGACCCCGTTCATCGTAGCGAATTTTTTCGACAGGTACAGCGTGTTGTAATGAATGCAGATCGGTAGAAGACATACCAGCTGATTTACTTTCATGAAAATGATTCATGGTTTCACGATACCATTGTGAATAGAAAAGCTGGTATGCTTTTTCCTGAATGGTTATTGTGCAGCCTTATACTAGAGCTTTCCTTTCCATAGCGGATTGCATCTTGACAGCACTTAAAGCGACTTGGTGGGCTTTCGCTGCTTCACCATACCAATGGGACGCAGAATTAAAAGCTGCTCGATAAAGATCTTGATATGCCTCAGATAATCTCGCGCGAATTTCTAGAGGCAAATCTTGATTCGACTTGTATAACATATTGTTATTTTTTTGGTTCAGTTAATTTTATACGATAGAAGTTCTAAGCAGTTTTTAACCCTACCCTAAGATAGAGGTTTTTTATTGCCCATTGTTAGGAGAGAACCTTGGTACATACCCCGATTAAAACTACAAAATCACAAGAAATCTTCGCTACTGCCCAAAACCTCATGCCAGGAGGAGTGAGTTCTCCAGTCCGGGCATTTAAATCAGTAGGCGGACAACCCATCGTTTTTGATCGTGTTCAAGGCCCATATATTTGGGATGTAGATGGCAACCAATACATTGACTACGTTGGCACTTGGGGCCCAGCTATTTGTGGTCATGCTCATCCAGAAGTAATTGCAGCACTACATGAAGCCTTAAAAAAAGGTACTAGCTTCGGTGCCCCTTCAGCACTAGAAAACGTTCTGGCCGAAATGGTAATTGATGCTGTTCCCAGCATCGAAATGGTGAGATTTGTCAACTCTGGTACTGAAGCTTGTATGGCCGTTTTGCGGCTACTACGGGCTTTCACCCAACGAGACAAAATCATCAAGTTTGAAGGCTGCTACCACGGCCATGCTGATATGTTTCTCGTAAAAGCAGGTTCTGGTGTTGCCACACTTGGCTTACCCGACTCTCCAGGAGTTCCTAAATCAGCAACTAGCAATACCCTGACAGCCCCTTTCAACGACTTAGAAGCCGTCAAAGCCCTCTTTGCAGAAAACCGCGATGAGATTGGTGGCGTGATTCTAGAGCCGATTGTTGGCAATGCTGGGTTTATTCCTCCCGATGCAGGTTTTCTAGAAGGTTTACGGGAACTAACCCACGAACATGGTGCTTTACTTGTGTTTGATGAGGTGATGACAGGTTTTCGCATTGCCTACGGTGGTGTTCAAGAAAAATTTGGCGTCACTCCCGATTTGACAACATTAGGCAAAGTTATTGGTGGTGGTTTACCAGTAGGAGCTTATGGTGGTCGTCGAGATATTATGTCGATGATTGCCCCCGCCGGCCCTGTATATCAAGCTGGGACTCTTTCTGGCAATCCTCTAGCCATGACTGCCGGGATTAAAACCTTGGAATTGCTGCAAAAACCTGGTACTTATGAATATCTAGACCAGGTGACTAAAAAGCTAGCAGATGGCTTACTACAAATTGCTAAAGAAACTGGGCATGAAGCTTGCGGTGGTCAAATTAGCGGCATGTTCGGCTTATTCTTTACCTCTGGCCCAGTGCATAACTATGAGGATGCGAAAAAGTCTGATACAGCCAAATTCGGACGTTTCCATCGCGGCATGTTAGAGCGTGGTGTTTACTTAGCACCTTCTCAATTTGAAGCTGGGTTTACATCTTTAGCTCATACCGAGGCAGATATTGAGCAGACTCTAGCAGTCGCACGAGATGTAATGTCTAGCATCTGAAGCCCAAAAATTCAGCAACCCCGTCCAGCTGTGGCGGGTTGCTGAATTAGATCGAAAAAAATGAAACAGAGCAGGGAGCAGGGGGAGAAATAAAAAACACATATTCCCCATTCCCTACTCCCTACTCCCTACTCCCTATTCATGAACATTCACAACCAGAGTGATTACAACCTGCGCCATCTGGATGACCATTAGCACAGGCTTCGCTGCAATAGTGTTTACCATCCTTCAAAATGGCATCTTCAAGAGAAACAATGCACACACAAGACTGACAAGCACATTTCATTTGGGTTACAGTCACCATATTTTTTTCCTGCTTTCAATTAAACTAATCTCCTATATCTGAACAATCATTCAGATGTCAGTTTAAACTATAACATATGAACAGTGATTCATATGTTACTTAACATAACTTCAAATTTTCACTGTTATTCTCAGTATGTTAACTATTATCTAGTTACTTAAGCTTTCAGTAACCGTAGGACTGCTTTAGAAACTCTTCAAAGGATTTCCAGCAAAAATTACCTGGTAGAAGTTAGTAGCGATTTCAATAATGAAAAGAGAGTGTAAAACTCCCCATTATTATGCGTGCAGTGAGTTGACAGTGCATGAGCTACTGCTTAAATCCTACCTGTTTCAGTCCAGAAAATTTGGCATCTGCCCAAGAGTGTGAATCTTGTGGTTCGCGACTATTATTGCGCGATCGCTACCGGGTACTCAAGGCATTAGGTCAAGGTGGCTTCGGAGCCACATTCCTAGCCAACGATCAAGCTCTACCAGGAGAACCAAGTTGCGTAATCAAGCAGCTACGTCCCCCTGGAACCACACCACATGTTTTGCAAATGGCGCGGGAACTCTTTGAGCGAGAAGCCAAAACTTTAGGTAAGATTGGCAATCATCCTCAAGTACCAAGGCTGCTGGACTATTTTGAAGAACAAGAACAATTCTATTTAGTTCAGGAATACATCAGTGGTGCCACCCTTCAGCAAGAAATCCAACATCACGGGATTTTGAGTGAAGCTGGAGTCAAGCAATTTTTGAGCGAAACCTTACCATTGCTGCAATATATCCACGAGCGCAATGTGATTCACCGTGATATTAAGCCAGCCAATCTGATTCGCCGTACTCAAGATGCCAGAATGGTTCTCATTGACTTTGGAGCTGTCAAAAACCAAGTCTCTCAAGGTGTATCAGGTCAATCTGGTCAAACGGCATTAACCGCATACGCAATTGGTACTCCTGGTTTTGCTCCTCCAGAACAGATGGCTATGCGTCCAGTCTATGCTAGTGATATTTACGCACTGGGAGTAACATGCATTTATTTGTTAACTGGCAAAACTCCTAAAGATCTAGAATACAATCCCACAACAGGCGAAATGATGTGGGAGCAGCTTATACATATAAGTGACCATCTGACAAATGTACTGAGGAAAATGTTAGAGATTTCGGTACGCAATCGCTATCAATCAGCAGCAGAAGTTCTTAGAGCATTAGAAATGGAACCTTATCTAGAAAGTTTAGCTAAGGGGCTACTAGTTAAATCCGACACTAATTCCAAAGAAAAAACACACAATCGTCAGGAAAATTCTGCTGTTTTATGCAGCAACCATTCTGCTACTAGTGCAGGCGGCGTAGCTCAAGTAGCAGCAGCAATTCGTGCCAGAAAAGCCAAGACAGCAGAAACTGTGGGATTAACGCATCAAGGACAGATGATCGCTAAATCGACAACTTTAGCTCATAGCAATAGTAATGGTTCTCAAGGTCAGAGTTCTAAAGATGGGCGGAAGTTAGATACTCAAGGTTTGCTAACAGCCTATCTCAAAGGTAGACGGGATTTTGCCCTACACAATTTAAATTTGCTAAATCTACAAGGTGCCGACTTACCAGGAACAAATTTTCATTCTTCTCAATTGCAAAAAACCAATTTTCAGGGAGCTAATCTCCACAATAGCGACTTTGGTAAAGCCAGTCTCTCGCGAGCAAATCTCAAAGACGCTAATTTGAGCAAAGCCTACTTCAACCATGCTGATTTAGAAGGAGCAGATCTGCGAGGTGCAGACCTCAGCTATGCTTATCTTAGTCATGCTAATCTCCGGGGGGCTAATCTTTGTGGTGCTAATCTCACTGGAGCCAAAATTTCCGATGAGCAATTGGCATTAGCTAAAATTAACTGGATGACTGTGCGCCCCAATGGCAAACGAGGATTGCTGTGATTATGTAGCAATATGGTTGAGATGAGATATTTTGCATTACCTACAGCCTCAGTAAAGACGCGCCATAGTGCGTCTTTAGTGTATTTGATTATCTGAGGTTATTTTGAGGCTTTAACAATTAAAAGTAGAGACCTAGCTTAGTAAATTGTAGGTAGTAAAATTACGTAGATGTTTTTTCATTCTTTATTAAATCTTTATAGTTATTTTCTGTTACAAATAACACATTAGTATTTACAATAGTAAACAAAGTATTGGAATATTATCATAAATTATTTCTGCAAAAATGTCTGAATATTTATGACTGCTAACAAAAGTGTAACTCTCGCCTCAAGTCAAGTTATCTAAGTGATTTTAAGGATAGAGTTGAGCTTTTTAGATAACAGTAGTAAACGACAAAATAATTGTTTCTAATTGCCGACTCAAGTCAAACTATTGGCAAAAAAATAGTAAGAAAATTTTTCCGGGATTATAAGGTTTAGCAAAGATGTCCGATTTTGTACAGACAGAACTAGAAAGACGACTGTATTTATATCAAGTATTCATCAAATTGTATGAATACCATCAAAATTTTTTAGATGAAATTCTTCAATTAGAAAATCTGTATCAGCCTTCAATGAAAGGAGTAAACTCTTGTTATATAAATGGTGTAGTCGATGATGCTGCCGTCTATGTGATAACTAACTTGTGCGAAAATAAAACACAAATTTTACGACAGTCACAGCAGATATGGACAATTGGCCGTAATCCTAAAAGTGGTATCTGTATTATGAATAGATATATATCTCGTCATCATGCTGCTATTCAATATATAGATCAACAAGGATTTTATTTAATTGACTTTAACAGCACTAATGGCTCATTTGTGAATGGTGAACGTACCTATCAATCGACCCGACTGCAAGATGGCGATCGCATCCGTGTAGGTTGTATGACTTTTGATTTTTTTATAAGTCGTGGGTGCCGGACTTTGCCAACTGTAGCAATGGAGTTATTGATGCAGCTTGTGCCACAAATTACAGATAATCCAGCAGAAATTCTTACTGAAATTAGCAACAAACAAAAACTTTCAACAAAACACCCAGATGATACTGCAAAAATGTTCAAAAATCCCAACTTCATCCATAAGCTGGAAGATTGGCAACAAAAGCTGAGTGCAGAACAGAAGTCAGAAATCTTAGACCGTTTTTTCAGATCAACACTATGAAAGGGAATAGGGAATAGGGTACTTCAACAAGTTCACAGTGCAAGTCATCGCAGTGATTATTAAATAATTCGTAATTCGTAATGACGCTCGAGGACTCGCTACCGCTGCGCTAACGTAATTCGTAATGACGCGACGCTCCTGTGTCGCTCTAAGCGAAGCTATGCCGTAGGCTTTACGCTGACGCTCGTACCTCGCTACCGCTATCGAGGACTCGCTACCGCTGCGAAGCGCGTAATTAAGTTTTGTAATGGTGACTTAAACCCAAACACAAAACTAGTCGGTTAGAGAACCGGGGGACTTAAACCCACGGAACTAGTTAAACTTTTACAAAAAATGAACAGGGAACTTTCTGTTTGCTGTTGCCCGTTCCCTGTTGCCTGTCCCCTCTGAATTTTTTTCAGTAAAATTTTGACTTGAGTAACAATGCTACAAGCACAAGTAAAGCTCCATAAACTGCTATAGGATTGATATATATCAAAATATACGTATTAGCCCCTTCAAAAATTTTTTCATCCTTTAATTTCACTTATAATGAATGCCCACCTCCAATCCCTTATCCGTGCTGTAGAAGAAGCAGATTCTTCTACCCTCCTGTTAGAAGCAGTGCAGAATTTAGCAGCGGCTCGTCTGGAAGGAGCTGTTCCAACATTAATTACAGTCTTGGGTTATAACAATCCAGGAGCAGCGGTTGCTGCTGTAGATGGACTCATACAAATCGGAGAATCGGCAGTGCTTGCCCTGCTAGAACAACTAGATAGGCATAACTATTCTGCTAGGGCTTGGGCAATTCGTTCTCTAGCGGGTATTGGCGATCCTAGAGGGCTAGTAACTTTGCTGGGAGCCGCAACTGCCGATTTTGCCCTCAGTGTCCGCCGTGCAGCTGCCAGGGGTTTAGGAACAATGAAATGGCATTGGTTTCCAGAGGATCTACTAGAGATTGCTCAAGAAGAAGCCCTAGAAGCATTGCTGTTTGTAGCACAACAAGATGAAGAGTGGGTGGTGAGGTATTCCGCTGTGGTCGGCTTACAATCATTAGCAACAGCGATTTCTACTACTAATTTAGATTGGCTGTCGCAAATCCAATCGCAGTTAGAGCAGATGGCAAGCAACGATGATAGTTGGGCAGTTCGTGGACGTGTCTTTTTGGCGCAGCAGCAGCTCAAAGAGCAAACCCTCCAGTCCCAACATGTAGATCAACAGCCTTCACCGCTATCGAAAATGGATTGGGACTTGATTTTAGAGAAACTATACGATCGCAGAGTGCAAGAGAGGTTAGTTTTACCTGAAGGCGATCCGCGTCGTTATCGAGAACTGGCAGTAGCCATCGCCCAAAATACTGCTGATTCTTAACTAGTTCCGTAGGTTTAAGTTCCCCGGTTCTCTAACCGGCAAGTTTTGTGTTGGGGTCAAATCCCTGTTACAAAACTTAATTACGAATTACACGCTTCGTAGCGTTAGCGACACAGGAGCGTCGCGTCATTACGAATTACGAATTACGAATTACGAATTACGAATTACGAATTACGAATTACGAATTATTTAATCGTTTCCCGACAATGGAACAGAACAGGATCATTGAGACCGCCCAAAAGGCGTTTGACAACCTCGCTAGGGGATGGTCAACGGGAGATTTTCAGTCTTATATAAATATGCTGAGTGATGACGTGGTACTGTGGCTACCAGTTGGCAAACAACGAAGCCAACCCTTTGGGTATGAGGGTAAAGAACAGATCATCGCTAGGCTGCGATCGCATCAACAAGCAGGCGATCAGGTGATATTCAGCCCACCAGACCATGTGACTAGTAATGACACAACCGTAACGTTTGAGTTTGAAAGTCAAGGAACAATTCGCAACCAGCCTTTTAAAGGTCGGAGTGCAATTTCATTTGATGTCAAAAATGATCAAATTTACGGTGTTAGAGAGTATTTTGGTGACATCGGTTAAAACGTTCGCCTGCCAACAATTATCAAAAAGCTTGTCTTGCTGGTAACGCAATCTGAGAAAATCAGATATGAGTATTTGGCAACCTCATTTAAAAAACAACAGATATGACTGACCACTCAGAACTTACTGCAACAGATCCAGTAACCGCTCAGGAATTGACAGAGATTATTGCAGAACTAGAGGAATATCGAGAACGTTTAGTTAATGACACTTTATTAATGGCGCAACGGGCTAAAATGCTCAGATCACAAGCACTAGCTCAACTAGAGCCTGATTTAGCCAAAATTGATACCACACTTCAAGCACTTCGCGAACAGCAAGCTGTTTTGAGCGCAAGTAACTAGTGGTTCGTGTCATTAGTTCTCAGTGGTTAACAGTGGTCAGATCCCCAACTTCTTCAAGAAGTCGGGATCTTGCAACCTCTCAAAATTACTGACAGTGTTAATGAAAAAGTAATAGAGAATTGGTGATGAGTAATACGCTCAACTTTGAAACGCAATCTGAGAATGATCCCCTGTTGCTGGCTCAAGCAGAGAATGATGCTCTAATTGAGATGGTTAGTGACCAAATTACTCTTGATACCTTCAACCCTAATGACCACGAACTCATGAAGCGGATGATAGAAGGTTTAGGTGATAAACGAGGTATGGTCAGACTGCGTTTTGCAGAAACGTTGGGAGAAATTGGAGAACCAGCAACTCCATTGTTGTTAGAAGCACTAGCAAATCATTCTAATGTGGTTGTACGACGGGCTGCGGCTAAAACTCTCACAATCATTGCTGATCCGACAGCTGTACCAGCATTGCTACACGCCTTTTTGAATGATGAAGACACAGTAGTTCAAGGTTCGGCCGCTGGGGCGCTAGCGAGGACGGGTGAAGCAGCTGTGCCAGCATTATTAGAAATTTTAGCCTCGCCTGAGCATCCTGAAAGTACCAAGGGTCACGCAGCCTGGGCATTAGCATTCATCGGTTCAGAAGCGGCTGAACACTTATATAAAGCACTGAATTCCAATTCTGTAGATGTCAGATGTGCAGCAGTGGGTGCGATCGCTCATGTCGCTCAAGAACAAGCAGATGAACGTGCATGTAATGTTCTGGTATCATCTCTGACAGATCCAGCAGAAGTAATTCGCACAGAAGCAGCAGCAGCATTAGGTCAGATCAACTATCCTCCTGCCGTCCCTCATTTAATTTTGGCCCTACGGGATAGCAGTAGTGAAGTGAAAAAGGCCGCCGTGACTTCTCTGGGGAAAACAGGCGATCGCACCGCCATAGAACCATTGCAAGCCGCCCTCAATGACGAATTAGAGGTTGTGCGCTTGCTAGCTAAATTGGCGATTTCGCAAATAGAAAACCATTGATTTGTAATTCGTAATTCGTAATTCGTAGTTGGGAATTGGGAATTGGGAATTGGGAATTGGGAATTGGGAATTCTCCCCAGCCTCCTCAGCTTTTTTACTGCCTCATCTCCCTCATGACATTGAGTTGATCAGGTAATCAAGATAGGCTTTGTACTCAACCAAAGCTTGGGGAGACATGTCACGAGGAGCGCAACCGCGATCGCGCAGAAAGATTAAACCAGTAACATAAGTAGCGGTATTAATTCCCAAAGCTCTGTAAACTTCCCGTGCCCCAGCAATACCCCACTCATCTAAAGGCCCAGTTCCACCAACAACCAGGCAGTAATTAATTAACCGTAGGTAGTGAATAATATCACGTAGACACTTATTTTTTTGAATGACTGGATCTATATCTCGACCACTGCCATTAGGAAATTTGGTATAAATCGCATCAATAGCTTCTTGAGCAATGATTCTAAAGTTGTCTGCTAGCTTTTCTGCTGCTTCCATGCGAGCATTTGCTCGTTGCAAGCTTCCTTGAGCAGATTCTAAATCAGAAACGTTGGGAAAGCGGGCAGCTTGATCAGCTGCGGTAACAACTGTAGTCAAAACTGATTTCATATTTTTTAGGTGGGGAATTGGGAACTTGTACTGAGCGAAGTCGTTCGCGTAGCGTCTCCGACAGGAGAAGTATGGGGACGCGGGGACGCAGGGACGCAGGGACGCAGGGACACGGGGACGCGGGGACGCGGGGACACGGAGAAAATTTCCCCCTCATCTCCCTCATCCCCCTCATCTCCCTCATCCCCCTCATCCCTAGCCTCTCTCTAGCTGCTAGCTAATACTATTGACAACGGTGTCAAAATAGCTAGCAACTTCCGCAGCCAAGGCTGAGCATTCACCAGGGGTAAATGATTCCTGACGTTGAGCAGTATTATTCACATGGGCGACTGCACAAGCTTTCATAATCTGAACTGCACGCACAGTAGAGGTGGTGGGTACGCCTAAAGCAGTGTAGGTTTCTTTTAAACCATTCAAGCAGCGATCGCTCAAAATAGAAGCATCACCCGTTAACAATGCATAGGTAACGTAGCGCAGGATGATTTCAGCATCGCGCAAGCAAGCAGCCATTTTTCGATTGGTATAAACACCACCACCTGCACTAGTCAGACCCTCATTTTCACAAATAGCTCCTGCAACTGAGTCTGTAACAATGCAGCTAGCGTTACTAGCAATCACGTTGACAGCATCGAGGCGCTTGTTACCAGCAGCAATAAAGGATTTTAGTGCATCTAAATCTGCACCTCCAATAAACCGTCCCCCAGCATCGGCAGAAACTACAGCTTTTGAAAAGGCGTCGAACATTTCACTCTCCTGTATTTATCAGTTGTTAGTGGTTATTGATACCTCTGCGACCTTTTGCTGTATTTAACTTCTCTTATATTTGTTCACCAACTCCAAACGAGATAATGCACTTGTGGCTGACTCACGCACATAAGTGTCGGTCGATTCATCGTTAACTAAAGCTGTGAGTACCTCCGCACCCCGGCTATTACCAACAGCAGCCAACGCATTGACGATCGCAACTGCCAAGGCGACGTTATCTGTGGTTTTTAAAGTTTCAATCAAAATATCCAAAGCTGGGACGCCAATCTCGCCCAAAGCCATCGCACAGGCAATATTTACAACGGGATTGGGGTCATTGAGTGCAATTTTTAATCCAGCTAAAGTTTCCGTGGGAAGGGAAACATCTGGATAGTTGACGGCGATTTGTGCTAAGACCTTCGCACAACTGCTTCTAATGGTGACATTATCGTTGTGCAACAATGGTTCGACCACGGCGGGAGCGGCATCTGGGCCAATTACTCCCAGCGCTTTCACCGCCGCTCGCCGATAAACAACGTCTTCGTCTCCTAAAATGCTTACTAGTCGAGGAATGGTAGTTTCATCTCGGATTTCTGCAAGTTCTAGCATTGCCCGTTCCCGTAGGTGGGGATTGGGATGTTTCATTTGTTGGAAAAGTTCGTCTTGGGTCATAGGGAATTGGGGATTGGGGATTGGGGATTGGGAATTGGGGATTGGGGATTGGGAATCGGGACTGGGAAATTGGAAGTACTGAGTGAGGAGTGTTAGTTATTCCCCCTGCCCCCTGCTCCCTGCCCCCTGTTCCCTACTCCCGGTCACTGAGCGAAGTCGAAGTGCTGCCCCCTGCTGTTTCATTTGGCTTTGGCGCGAATTAACCAGTCTTCGTCATTGGCGGCGATTTCGTGGCTGCTGGTATCACCGAGTTTTTCTAGTGCCATTAGTGTGGTATACTTTAAATCCCAAATTTTGGTTTCTAGGCTTTTTTTCAGTTCGGGAATGGCACGTGGATCGCCTAGTTCACCAAGGGCGATCGCAGCTGCGGCACGAGATTTTTGAAACTGCGGTTGGGTGTTGTGCAGTGCTTCCACTAACAGGTCATAAGCGGGGGCATGTTTAAGCCAGCCGAACAATTTCACTACATGAAAATGGGCCCCATAATCATTGTTGGCTTCTTCTGCATAGGTGGCAAAGAGAGCAGATGGCGCAGTCTCTGCATAATTTTCCAAAATAGTTTTTGTCGCCAGATAGCAACGCCCAAAGTCGGTGTCATACAACTCTCGCACTAGAAATGGTAAGGCTGGTAGTTGGTTATAGCTATGTACTAAATCCAAATCTTGGGGATGATCGCGCAATGTTTGCTCTAAATAAGGTTGAATCTCACCAAAAGTCATTGCTCTGTTGGGGATAGCTACTTCCGCTAGCATCCGAATCCCTCGCAAACGAAAGATAATAGATACTGGACAGCGAGCAATGCTGGGAATTGCGTCATAATATTTTGCATCGATCAAGTCTTGAATCGACAACCGACGGGCAAAAACATTGGGGTGTTGCAATAGAGCAACCACCTTTTCCATATAAGTATAATCTCTGGTGAATCGGCAAACGGCGGCGATCGCTGCACTCGCTGTGGGTGCATCCTCAGCGTCGATAAATCTGCGGATTCTCTCTATTGCTGGTTCATAATCCAACTTAGTTAGAGTATGGATAATCACCCGATAAGTTTGCCCTGGCTTGTCTAGCAGTTGAGCGACTTCTTCTAAGATTTCTGAATTTTGGGTACCAATTTCACCAATTGCCCAAACGGCATTTTCTACGGTGTAGCAGTCTTCATCTGCTAAACAGGTGCGAATCACAGGTAGGGCTTGCGTTGCTTGTAGCCGTCCCAAGATTTCTACTGACTTCCGTCGCACGATGCGGTTATCTAAAGATGGGTCATTTTTCTCAATTGCTCTCATCAAAGCATTAATCGAGCGTTCCGTGGGAAAGTTCACTAAATGAGAAGCTGCGATATAACGGGAATCATCCTCTTCTACCTCGTCTTGGGGTGTATCCAAAAGAGCAATAGCTTCGTCTTCTGTGAGATTGAAAATATTAAAAAAACGTTTATCCATAAAACTAGGGGTGTAGAAAACCGTTACATAAGACTTACCCAAAGTTACCCAGTGCTAGAATTAGTTACCAAAACAAATTCAACTTCGACTTTGGTGCTTACTTCCTGCTTCAATCTGGAGATGTCGGCATCAACCAGTCCACAGGCTAACACTGTCTAACTGACAGCTTTACTCACGCCACTTGCTACAACCGGGGGAACCCCGGCAACGCAGTGGCTCAAATTAATTGCAGCGTTTAAATCACGGTCAATCACAAAATTGCAACAATTGCATTCAAACACTCTTTGTGATATCGAGAGTGTTTCTTTTTTGGTTCCGCAATTAGAACAAGTCTTAGAGCTTGGGAACCATCGGTCAACGATAACAAGCTTAGAACCATACAGTTGACATTTATAAGTCAATTGGCGACGGAATTCGTAAAATCCCATATCAGCAATTGCCTTTGCAAGTTGATGATTAGCCAGCATTCCAGATACATTGAGGTCTTCAATTACTACAGTGCCGTGGTTCTTGGCAAGTAGAGTAGTCAACTTGTGTAATGAATATGCGCGGCTATTGGCTATTTTTCTATGAAGCCTAGCTATCTGCATCTGTGCTTTTTTCCAGTTAGCTGAACCTTTAACTTTGTGGCGATTTAACCATTGTATTCTAGACAATTTAGCTTCGTACTTTTTGTAGGACTTTGCACCTTGGATTACTTCACCCGTGCTGAGTGCTGCCAAGGATTTAACACCAAGGTCAACACCTACAACATCTATTGCTACAAGCCATTTGTGCAAGTCAATAGCAGTGGGAAATTTAATTTTAGAATCGGGATTAGCTTTGTTATGGTCAAGTATCTGTTTTGTCAAACCAAGACCCCAATTCCAAGCATGACGTGCTACACCACAATGTTTCATTAATGCTGTGCGTTGTTGATTATTCAACTTCAATTCAGTCTTGAAACCTAGCAGCACGGTAACTCCTTAATCCACCTAATCAAACCGAATAAAGATTAAAAAGCTCCAAAATGACTAACAATAGGGACTTTTGTTCAAAAATTATGTTACAGTTTTAATCCCTTGGCTTACATAAAAACAAGCCTGGGGATTCTTTGCCAGTACTCAACCTTAATTAGGTAAAGCAACACGCCAAGAGTCCTCAGGCTTGTATAGGAGTAATCTTACTCCGTCACGAAATCACAAGTCTAGCAATTTAACTATGACAGAGAGTTGATTGCGTAGTCGAGAAGAGCATTGTATTCAACCAATGCTTGAGCGGACAAATCACGAGGAGAGCAACCGCGATTGCGAGCAAATCTTAGTGCTTCAACGTAAGGAGCTGTTGGCAAGTTGAGAGCGCGATAAACTTCACGCTGACCAGCAATACCCCACTCATCCAATGGGCCAGTACCACCAACGATTAAGCTGTACTGGATAAGGCGCAAGTAGTGCTTGATGTCGCGCGCACACTTGTCTTTGAAAACTTGGGTGGAGTTAGCTTCACCTTCGTTGTTCAGGTAAGGATACTTTTTGATAGAAGCATCATAAGCTTCTTTTGCTACTGCATCTAGATTGTTAGCTAGCTTTTCAGCAGCTTCCAAACGAGCGGTAGCGCGTTGAATGCTACCTTGAACTGATTCTAGATCAGAGGTGCTGGGGAAACGACCTGCTGCATCAGCAGCTGTGATCACTGTGGTAACAACTGATTTCATGCTTATATCTCCGAATGGATGCTTTCAGAACGTCTCGGTAATCGTTTTGAATTTCGAGTTTTGAGTTCAAGTCTCTAACTCGTGATTTTTTGAGGACTAGCTCAGTGCAGAAATAACACGATCAAAGTAGCTAGCTGCTTCAGCGGTTAATGCAGAGCAATCGCCCTTCGCAGAACCCATGCGGCGGAAACGCTTACCACCGTTAGCTTCGGTGTTGGTGTCGTTGATGTGAGCCAAGGAGCTAGCTTTCATGATTTGAACAGCACGCACGGTTGAGGTGGTGGGTACGCCTAATGCAGCGTAGGTTTCTTTTAAACCATTCAAAGCGCGATCGTCTAGTACGGAAGCATCACCAGAGAGTAAAGCGTAGGTGATATAGCGGAGGAGGATTTCACCATCGCGTAAGCAAGCTGCCATACGACGGTTAGGATAGCAGTTACCACCAGCTTGGATCAAGCCTTGGTTTTCGCAGATCATTCCAGCAATTGCATCAGAAACGATACAGCTAGCGTTGCTAGCGATCGCACTTACTGCATCTAAACGCTTGTTGCCTTCAGCTAAAAAGCCTTTCAAAGAAGAAATGTCAGCACTGCTGAGTACGGAAGTGCTAGCATCTGCCGAGACTACAGCTCTAGAAAAAGCATCAAGAACCATTGAGCTCTCCTTGTTAGTAAATCGGGGTATCGCTTGTTTGTTTAACAAGACATCTAGAACATAAAAGATGACGGGTATCTCAGTCTCAGTTATGAGAAACAAAGCAACAATCCTTAACATTTGAGAATAGGGAACGCTCCCTCCGGGAGTAGGGATTAGGGTAATAGGGAATTCGTAATCTCCCTCATCCCCCTCATCCCCAAAAGAACAACCCCCAGTCAGAGCAATTCTAAATGGGGGGAAATGAAGGGAATTTTATAAGTACTAGGGGGGAGCAGAGCAAGTGTTGATATAAGTTTAAATTATAGCTAAACCTGCTTGAGCAGATGTTTAATGACGTTTTCTTTGATCATCAATTGTCTCATTAATTCTAGGACAAAGGTTTGAGATTGCTCTTGGCTCAATCTCTTGACTTGGTCTTCATAAACTTTGAGGTTGAAACTTTGCTCCAAGCTAAGTTCGATTGGTATATCCATAACATTCACTCTCCATCTATTCACAGTGTTGTTTTATGCAACTTCCTACAATAAGGTTAACAAAAGTAACACATACTTGACAAGTGGGCACTTTTAGACGTTTCCGAATAAAAGATTGAAATAGAATAGTACTGAGCTAACATTGATGTTACAAATATTTTCTGTTCATCCTTGTTTTCTCACATCTGCCGCAGTTATTAATTGTTGAGTGCGGATGCTCAGCCTTTGCGGATATTTCGGTTTATCTTTGGTATGAATAAGCCTTTTGCGTAGGGAATAAGAAAGAGGGAATGGTGATTAAATCTACCTTTACTTGGATACTTGCACCATTATTTCTTTCTAGCTTCAGGCTTCTAGAGTTTTATGATATTGATAGTGGAAGTTTTGCTAGTTAATCAGGGGTCAGTTCTTAACTGTTCTGTGATTGCTGTTTTTGATTCCTTATTCTCTATTCCTGGAAGTTTATGGATGCAATGGAGTTTTTTCAACTTAGTACTGGCAAGTGGCGATCGCAACGAACCACACACCACTTAGCCTTCAAACGCTCTGAAAAGGGTGAATCTGAAATTTACATCGAAGCTCTAAGATCTGATGATCCTAAAGTGATTGAAATCTGTCAACTCCATGAGTTTGACCCTAGTTTGGCAGTTGGTGGAGCTTATGTAACCTGGCAAGGCTCAATGGGATGGGATAGAGAAGAAGAAAACCACGAAGGTTCTACAGTATTTGCACTAGTACCAGATACTTCTGATGGTAGACAGGGGACGCTGTTGCGAGAGCGGGGTTACGCTGAAATTGTCCCGGTGGCTGGTCGCTATCATATGGATGACGAGGATGGTTTGGTGTTAACTACCGAATACGAAACCATGAGTTCTATCGAAAGATTTTGGTTTGCCAGCCCTAGCTTGCGGATGCGGACTAGTACAGTCAAGCGTTTTGGTGGCTTCAGTACTGCTACATTCTGTACAGAATTCCGTGTAGAAGATGCCTCAGAGGTAGATGCATCTAACCTCTCAAACCAAACCACAGTCCAGACTCAGAACGCCATTGAACCTACAAAATTCTTATCCTTCCTTGGTTGGTAAGTTACTGATTACAACTAGCGTCGATCCCTTTACTAGGGGATTAGATTATCTCTATGGCGCTCGTAGCCTAGCTCTAGACCCAGAAATGGTAGATGTGGTTTACGACATGGACAAGCGCATTCCTATCTGTACTTGGATCGGCCAACACATTGATGCAGTCAACGCGTCACTCAATGCCTGTCTCCAGGCTTGCCATGACTGTTTTCACCCTTGGGAACAGTGTGCAATTCAGATATTTGCAGCTCCCCTGGCTCAATCCTTTAGAATTGATGGACTCTGTAATCTTCAGACAAATCCCATGACAATTCTGATTGATGTCGGACGCATAGTACAGG
Organism: Desmonostoc vinosum; assembly: GCF_059505385.1. Taxonomy (NCBI): domain Bacteria; kingdom Bacillati; phylum Cyanobacteriota; class Cyanophyceae; order Nostocales; family Nostocaceae; genus Desmonostoc; species Desmonostoc vinosum. The sequence goes on along the minus strand of NZ_JCACKM010000069.1, from coordinate 20,483 downwards.
AAGACTGGCTAGCTCTGGTTATCCATGAATACGCTCATGCTCATGCCGGTTCGCCTGGTCATCACCAGGAGTTTGCTAAATCTCTAGCTCACCTATGCTTAGGATTAGCGATCGCCCCTCCCCCCTGTCAACTAGCTAAGGAAACTAGCTTCTTACGGTCTTACCCTTACTGTCGCTCAACTCCAGATCCATTGGCATTTTGGCGTGGTGAAGGGTGAGGGAGCAGGGGGCAGGGGGAAAAACTACTAACACTCATTCCTCACTCAGCACAGGCTAAACGCCCCGCTACCGCGCTTCAGACTTAGCACTCCCAATCCCGAGTCCCAAAAAAATGAAACCAAAGCTAAGTTATGTAACGCTTCATTAAACTAAATCGAATAAAACACCCCCTTAACCGTATGATTGTGATTAATTATGAAAAATATTTGTAAGGAAAGGGAGTTTTTTCGGCGTGGCAATTCCTCTTTTAGAGTATTCCCCATCCTCTCAGAATCAGCGTGTTGTCGGGTACGAAATTGCAGGGGATGAGAAACCCAGGTTCTACTCCACAGAAAATCTGCTTTCCCCAACGGAATTGGATGATCTGATTGAAGCTGCATATCGTCAGATTTTCTTCCATGCCTTTGCTGCGGATCGCGAACGTTTTCTGGAGTCCCAACTCCGCAGTGGTCAAATTACTGTCAGAGACTTTATTCGCGGCTTACTGCTTTCTAATACCTACAAGCGCAGTTTCTACGACCTCAACAGCAACTATCGCTTTGTTGAGCAAACAGTACAGCGAGTCCTTGGTCGTGACATTTACGATAATAGAGAAAAGCTTGCTTGGTCTATCGTTGTTGCTACAAAGGGTCTCAAAGGTTTTGTGGATGACCTACTCAACAGCGATGAGTATTTAGAAGCCTTCGGTTACGACACAGTTCCCTACCAACGCCGTCGAGTTCTACCCGGACGAGCAGAAGGCGAAAGACCTTTCAACATTAAGTCTCCCCGCTACGACGACTACTATCGCAGTAAGCTTGGCTTCCCACAAGTTGTGTGGCAAACTATTGTCCGCAGCTACGTTCCTCAAGACAAGCAAGCTACAGCAGGTAATCCATCTCTATTCTTAGACATGGCGCAGAGTATCAATCCCCGTGGCAATTTACCTCAACAACTCTCGGCGCAGAACATTGATTATGAGCAATCTGTACCTTATCGCAAGTTATCTGGAGTGAGATAGGTAGAGATTTTCTCTAAGAGATTACTGCTTGTAGGGTGGGCATTGTAATGCTCACCCTATTGTGTTTTTGGATACAAAACTTTATCCCAATCCTCAAGCAATTTCTTCATTCTTGGCACTAAATCCTAACTCCATCAGTGCCTTGCGAATTTTAGCTTTAGAAGGACGGATTTTGGGGGGGGTTAATCCCATTTCTCTAGCAGTCTCAAACATTTCTCGCATCAACATATCTAGAGAATTATCATTTACATCCTCTGGGAGTTTCTCAATTCTGCCTTCGTAAGCCAATGTATAAAGCTCTAGGTGGTGCATATCCATAGCCCTAGCCAGCTTCCTCAAGGTTTCAGGTGTGGGACAAGTTCCCTTAAAGCAGGCTCCTCTTAGCCTGGGTTGAGGAATACCAGACAACTCCGCTAAACGGTTCATACTAATACCCTGTTCTTCCAGGTGTTGAAGGATTAACCGTCCCAAAGGGGAGCAATCTTCAGATTTTATTTGCAACCTTGCTGGCATTGTTTCAGTATCAAAAGGATACGCTTATCTACAGGATAAACTGTTAAACATTTAATTTGCAATCACAAAATTTTTTTGTAATCTAATTTACTATTTCATTAATATAGGACTCCTATTTGATTTGGTGAAAAAACTCCGTACACCTTAAAAAGGTTGATTCCGTTACATAAAACCTGCTCAAAACTATTCAACAATACTCTTTTCTATACAAGATAACTAGAACTATTTTGATTGCTTTGAGTTTCGTTTATTTCCTGCTTCATTCTGGTAGTGTCGGCACTATCCAGTCCACAGGCTAACACTGTCTAACTGACAGCTTTGCTCACGCCACTTCCTTCAACGGAGGGAACCTCCGCAACGCAGTGGCTCACGCCACTTGCTACAACCGGGGGAACCCCGGCAACGCAGTGGCTCAAATTGATTGCAGCGTTCAAATCGCGGTCAATCACAAAACCGCACTCGGAACATTCAAACACTCGCTCGCTTAAAGTGAGTGTTTCTTTTTTGGTTCCACAATTTGAACAAGTCTTGCTAGAGGGAAACCATCTGTCAACTACAACTAGCTTGGAACCATACAGTTCACACTTGTAGGTCAGTTGTCTACGGAACTCAAAGAAACTCATGTCAGCTATTGCTTTAGCCAGCTGATGATTTGCCAACATTCCTGATACATTGAGGTCTTCTATCACTATTGTGCCGTGGTTCTTGGCTAGTAGTGTGGTGAGCTTATGCAATGAATATGCGCGGATGTTGGCAATCTTTGTATGCAGTCTGGCTATCTGCATCTGTGCTTTTTTCCAGTTAGCTGAACCAGTAATTTTATGCCGATTCAACCATTGCATTCTAGACAGTTTTGCTTCATATTTTTTGTACGACTTAGCTCCTATAACTATTTCACCTGTTGATAAAGTTGCTAGGTTTTTCACACCAAGGTCAACACCTACAACATCTGTATTGTCTAGCGTTTGAGTCTCTACATCAAACCTGAAACTAATAAACCATCTGTCAGCTTGGCGGCTAATTGTTACAGACTTAGTTAATACCTGTGGTAGTCGTTCATAGGTTTTGAGGACACCAATAACAGGTACTTGAATCTTGTTGCTACCTTTGATTTTGACTGAGCCTTCGAGTGTGAAAGAGTCTCGTTGACCTTTTTTCTTGAAACGAGGAACACCAGCAGTCTTGTGAAAGCAACGTTTCCAAGATTCACGCAACGCCATTAATGCTTGCTGTGGTGTACTTTTAGAACATTCGTAATACCATTCATTCTCAGACTTCACCAATGCCACCAACCATTTATGTAGGTCAATTGCAGTTGGAAATTTCATCTTGGAATTGGGATTATCTTTGTTATGGTCGAGTATTTGCTTTGTTAATGCGAGTCCCCAATTCCAAGCATGACGAGCTACACCACAATGCTTCATTAATGCTATGCGTTGCTGATTATTCAGTTTCAATTCAGTCTTGAAACCTAGCAACATTTAAACTACCTCCTTAACTACTTGAGTCATGCCATCAATTAATTTTTTGTTTTTCTTGCTTCTACTTGCACTTGGCCTACTAAATCTTCTTTTTGGTCGTGACTGCTAACACGAGCGTAATTAATAATCTATTATCTCCTCATTTCGGAAAAAATGACAACATGTGATCAGGAATTAAGTTACAGTTTCAAACCCTACTCCCCACTCCCTACTCCCCGCCTACGTAAATAATTTCATTAATCAAGTCAGATTCCTATAGTTTATATGAAAAACTTGTAATTTATATTACATTTTTGGAGCCAGTGACAAAGAAAGTTAAGTTTTCATACCAAACACCTTGGTCTGTTGCCATTGACTCAATTTGCTGGCGATACTCAGCCTTTAACACTTCTATCTGCTCTAATGATAATTGTGACAAGGGATTTTCTCTAGGATGAAACCATCGTCCATCCCATTGTTTAGCTTGATTAAGCTGACGATAAAAACCAAGTTGTTTGGTCTTAATTTTAATGTCTTGAAAACCAGCTTCTCGTAATAAATCATGGCATTTTTGAGGAGTACCTGTTAGCTCATTAATGTTAGAGAGTGAAATACCATTTTTCGCACAAACGGTAATGATGATTGGTGCTTCACAAGATTGATTAGAGCAACAAGAAAATCCGATCATGCCACCTTTTTTCAGAAAAAGATACCATTTACGTAAAGCAGCAGGAATATCTTGAAAATAGACTAATGCTGTAGAACAAAGAATTACATCAAAACTCTCTTTATTAAATTCAAGATATTCGGCATCTGCTTCAATTAATTTAATATTTTGCAACCCTAAAACTTTAATTTTTTGTTGTGCTTGAGCAAGCATTCCTGATGAAAAATCTACTGCAATTACTTCGCCTAAAGACCCAACCATTTGTGCAGCCGCAATGGCGATAATACCTGTTCCGGTTGCCAAATCTAATATTTTTTGTCCTTTTTGGAGTTTAACTAGCTCTAATAAAGGTAGAGCGCGGCGAATAGTGTAATCGTCATCATAGCTGTTTCTACTATTAAAAAAATTAATTACTTCTTGCTTGTATTGCTGTTCGTATTGGTTATTATCCATACAATTACTGCTGGTTAAGTATTTTAATTTCTGCTTTGATATTTAATCTGGCAATGTTTTCTTTTGTGTCGAACATTAAAGGTGTAAAGTAAATACGCTGTCGCTGCAAAAACTTTTCTAGAACTTGCCGACGACCTACTCTATATTCTGCTTGTGGTATCCAAATATATTCCTGTCGAATAGCATGAGCGTATTCTTGATATCTAATTGGGGGAGTAGCCAAAATGGCTAAATCGGCATCAAGTAAAACTTGGCTATCAAAGTCATCTACGGCAGCTTGGTGATGTTTAGTATTTAAAATCAGACGAGTCACATAGGTTATAGTGTTTGCTGGAATACCCAAGCTACTCAACCATTGAACAGCATAGTTTGCACTTTTTTCTTCATTATTCGGAGATTGAGTGTCATATACTACATCATGAAACCAGGCGGCAAGTTGAACAGCAATTAAGTCGTTGGTATGGGCTTGCAAAGTTTGAATTGTGTTAAGGACGTGATGAATGTGTTTTAGTGTATGGTAGTGGCGATTAGGGTTAGAATAAGCTTCAACTAAATATGTGAAGACTTTCTCGACTGTTATTGGATCGACTTCAAAGGGTTGGAGTGTTTGTTGCCAGTTAAGAAATAGGCTGTTATGCATTTTGCATATTGATTGCAATGTCTCTACAATGGTTTGTCTGTGATACTGACTTTCTTATAAATCTTTTTTTGCCGGGCTACGCCCCGCTTCGCAAAGGCGCAAAGAAGAATGCGAAATAATTTTCTCAAATTAGTGTTAATTGTGTGGTTGCCCTTTGTCAATCTAAAAATGAAGGCGTCACAATGGAAAGTACAAGCTTGGCAAAGAAAAACTTGCCTTAAATAAGGAGTTTATATCCGTGGTATTACAAGTACAAACAAGCGTCTACGAAGCTAAAACTCAAGAGATTGCTAAACAGCTTCTGGCAGCAACGCCGGAAAATCGCTCGTTTTTGGCTTCTTTGCGCGACCAAATGCGCTGGGATGATAAGTTGCTAGCTTGGGCGATGAGTAATCCTGGTTTACGGGTACAATTATTTCGTTTTATAGATACTTTACCTGCTTTACGCAGCAAAGCAGAAGTTGCCACGCATTTACAGGAATATCTGGGTGATGAATCTGTAGAATTACCAGTAGCGCTGAAGGGAATGCTCAATTTTGCTCACCCTGATTCTATGCCGGGACAAGTTGCGGCGACAACTGTTGGGACTGCGGTAGAAACACTGGCTCATAAGTATATTTCTGGGGAAAATATTAAGCAAGTTATTAAGACGGTTGAACGGCTACGAAAGGAAAAAATGGCTTTCACTATTGATTTACTTGGTGAAGCTGTAATTACTGAAATCGAAGCACAGTCTTATTTAGAACGCTATTTAGAGTTAATGCAACAGTTGGTGGAAGCTTCTAGGGGCTGGGCAAAGATACCAACTATTGATGAGGCAGATGGCGAGCAGTTGGCAAAAGTTCAGGTTTCTGTAAAGTTAACGGCGTTTTACTCGCAGTTTGACCCATTAGATGCTGAGGGTAGTGAACAGCGAGTTAGCGATCGCATTCGTACTCTTTTACGTCGCGCCCAACAATTAGGCGCAACTGTCCATTTTGATATGGAACAATACGCTTATAAGGATCTAACTTTGAGCATCCTTAAAAAACTGTTATTAGAAGAAGAGTTTAGGCAACGTACAGATATTGGTATTACAATCCAAGCATATTTACGTGACAGTGAGCAAGATACTAAAGAGATAATTTCTTGGTTAAAACAGCGTGGCTATCCGCTGACAATTCGCTTGGTTAAAGGAGCATATTGGGATCAAGAAACTATCAAAGCAGCACAAAAACATTGGTCACAGCCTGTTTATAACGATAAAGCGGCAAGTGATGCCAATTTTGAAGCAATTACTCAGCTATTGTTGGAAAATCATCAATATGTGTATTCTGCCATTGGTAGTCATAATGTGCGATCGCAAGCACGCGCTATTGCTATTGCTGAAAGTTTAAGTGTCCCTCGCCGTTGCTTTGAGATGCAGGTGCTGTATGGGATGGGTGATAAGTTAGCTAAGGCTTTGGTTGAGAGGGGTTATCGGGTCAGGGTTTATTGTCCTTATGGTGAGTTGTTACCAGGGATGGCTTATCTGATTCGGCGGTTGTTGGAAAATACGGCTAATAGTTCTTTTTTACGGCAAAATTTGGAGAATAGACCTGTTGAGGAATTGCTGGCACCTCCGGATGGGGATTTATCTCACGCAGAGGCAAGGCAGCGCGTTGCGGGGGTTCCCCCCGTTGTAGCGACTGCCGCGCAGAGGCGCAGAGAGGTAGAGAGAAATACTATCTCCGCGTCCCCCCATCCCCGCGTCCCCGTGTCCTCTTTCATCTCCGCGTCCCCCCATCCCCGCGTCCCCGTGTCTTCTTTCGTTGGGGTGGCGGATACGGATTATGCCCAAGAGGAGGCGAGAAGGATGTCTAATGTGGCTTTTGCAGAGGTGCGGGGTCAGTTGGGGAGAAGTTATTTGCCGCTGATTGATGGGGAGTATGTGGAGACGGCGGTGAAGATTGATTCTGTTAATCCTTCTAATTTTAGTGAGGTGATTGGTAGGGTTGGGCTGATATCGGTTGAACAGGCACAACTGGCGATGCAAGCTGCGAAGGCGGCGTTTGTTGGTTGGCGGAAGACTCCAGTTAGTCAACGCGCGGGTATTTTAAGGAAGGCTGGGGATTTGATGGCACAACGCCGCGCGGAATTTTCTGCTTGGATAGTTTTGGAGGTGGGAAAACCTGTTAAGGAAGCGGATGCTGAGGTTTCTGAGGCGATAGATTTTTGCCGCTATTACGCGGATGAGATGGAACGGTTGGAGCAAGGTGTCAATTATGACGTTGCTGGTGAAACTAATCGTTATATTTACCAGCCAAGAGGCATTGCTGTGGTGATTTCTCCGTGGAATTTCCCGTTGGCGATCGCTTGTGGAATGACGGTGGCAGCCCTGGTAGCTGGCAATTGTACTCTGCTCAAACCTGCTGAAACATCTTCTGTGATTGCTGCTAAACTTACAGAGGTGTTGGTGGAGGCTGGTATACCGAAGGGTGTATTTCAATACGTGCCAGGTAAGGGTTCACAAGTCGGTGCTTATTTGGTAAATCATGCTGAAACTCATGTAATTGCTTTTACTGGTTCTCAGGAAGTAGGGTGCAGGATATATGCAGATGCAGCAATCTTAAAGCCTGGTCAAAAGCATATGAAACGGGTGATTGCTGAAATGGGTGGCAAGAATCCAATTATTGTAGATGAAAGTGCTGATTTAGACCAAGCGGTTGTGGGTGTGGTACAGTCGGCATTTGGTTACAGTGGTCAAAAATGCTCGGCTTGTTCGCGGGTAATTGTGCTGCAACCAATTTATGATGCTTTTGTGCGGCGCTTGGTGGAAGCAACAAAATCTCTCAATATTGGAGAGGCGGAGTTGCCGAGTACGCAAGTCGGCCCCGTCATTGATGCTAATGCCCGCGATCGCATCCGCGAGTATATTGAGAAAGGTAAAGCAGAAGCACAAGTGGTTCTGGAGTTATCAGCACCAACTCAGGGGTATTTTGTTGGGCCTGTAATTTTTAGTGAGGTATCGCCAAATGCTGTGATCTCTCAGCAAGAAATTTTTGGCCCTGTTTTGGCGGTAATTCGCGTGCAAAATTTCTCGGAAGCTTTAGCAGTTGCCAACGGAACTAATTACGCTTTAACTGGGGGATTATATTCCCGCACACCTTCGCACATTCAGCAAGCACAGGAAGATTTAGAAGTCGGGAATTTGTACATTAACCGCACAATTACAGGTGCTATTGTTGCACGGCAACCTTTTGGCGGATTTAAACTTTCTGGTGTAGGTTCTAAGGCAGGAGGCCCTGATTACCTGTTACAGTTTTTGGAACCACGCACAATCACAGAAAATATTCAACGTCAAGGTTTTGCCCCAATTGATGGTGCTGAGTGAAAGGGACTGGGGAACTCGGGGCCCTCACGTTAGCGAAGCCCAGTGGGGACTTGGAACTGGGAAGATGTTTTTAAGGGATTTGGGGGAACCTCCCCCTGCTCCCGGTGACTGAGCGAAGTCGAAGTGCTACTTCCTTACACCCAAAGCGATAGGATATTTTTGATTTGGAAGTTCCTTATCCCCAATCCCTAGTACCCAACTCAACCCAAATATCGCATCAATATCGACTCTAGTTGAACTATCCGAATTGGCTTGATGAGATAGTCCTTAGCGCTATCCAACAAAATAGAAAGCTGATCTTCTGGTGGTTCGTGTGAGCTAATTATTACCACAGGCAAATCTTTGAAAGAAGACTCTTGTTTGAGGATGTTAAGTAAATGTATGCTGTTAAATTCTCCTCCTAACTGCCCATTTACTAAAATTAAACTTGGTTGGATAGTTTGCAGTTTTTCTAAAAAATTATTGCCATTATTAATCCACTCTACTTGGTAGCCAATTGTTTGCAGATAACATTGCAATACTACAGCAATTTTATCTTCATCTTCTACAAGTAAAATGCGTTTGATTGGAGGCAAAACTGTGGGGGATGTTCCCGATGTATCTTCCTCATCAGGATTATTTTCACTATCTTCTAAACCTGGTGGATCTGGTAGAAACAGAGTAAACTGACTACCTTCTCCCAAAGTTGATGTTACTGTCACATCTCCATCATGCAAGCGCGCTAATTTACGGGTTAAAGCTAAACCTAAACCAGTACCTTCATACTGACGATTTAGCTGGCTGTCAAGCTGTTTAAATGGTTCAAATAAAAATTGAAACTGCTGCGAATCAATACCAATTCCTGTATCTGAAACTGTAAAGGTAATACCTTTTGGTACTTTTTTTGTTACCAGTGACACTTGCCCAACTGAGGTGAATTTAATCGCATTTGTGAGCAGGTTGAGGAGAATTTGTTTGATGCGTCGGTCGTCAGCAACACAAATATCTGCTTGAGGATCGATTTCACTTGTTAGTTTTAATCCTTTTTCTAAAGCGCGATCGCTAACAGCAGCAATCACATAATTACATAAATTTGGCACTGACAAAGGTGATAGCAAAAGCTCCTCTTTGCCTGCTTCGACTTTAGACAAATCAAGAATATCATTGATCAATGCTAGGAGGTGTTCACCACTGTTGTGAATACAATCTATGTATTCTCTTTGTTTATGATTGAGAGAGCCGATCATTTCTTGTTGCAATAACTGCGACAAGCCCATAATTGCGTTGAGAGGTGTCCGCAATTCGTGGCTCATGGTTGCTAAAAATTCAGTTTTTGCGCGGCTACCAGCTTCAGCTGCCTCTTGAGAAGCGTGTAGTTTCAACTCTGTTTGCTTGCGTTCGTTAATGTCCTCGACCATTGCTAGCAACAATTCAGGTTTACCATTTGTATTAAGAATTACGGAAACACAAAGGCGAGTCCATACTAGGTTACCATCTTGATGCTGACAACGTCTTTCAATTTCAATGCGATCGCGAATTCCCGTTTGCAATTGTTTATAAAGTTCTACATCCCCTCTTTGTGTGAGAATATAATCTGTGAAGCGCTCGCCCTGTAATTCTTCTCGGCTATATCCTAAAATTCTGCATAGCGCCGGATTCACATCAACTATTTGTGCTTGCATACCTATTAGTCCAATGCCAATAGAAGAAGATGCAAAAATTGCCTGGTATTGCTCTTTACTTTGCTGTAAGACTTCTGGGGTAACATTGCGATCGCTAGCTTCTATTGCCAGTGTGACGAAATCTGCGATTGAGCCAGCAAAATTTTCTTCTGCTAAAGTCCATTGCCGAGTGTCGCCAACATGTTCATAGCATACTACACCTAATAAATTATCCTCCAACCAAATTGGTGTATTTAGTATAGATTTAATGCCCAATACCGCAAGATAAGACTGGTATAATTCCTGAGTTCTAATATCTCTTCTAACATCATGTGCAGTAATGCTATATTCCTCTTCCAATGCCTGAAAATAAGTCGGATAGTTTGTTTTTAACAGTAACTTTCCAGAAGTATGTTCTTCAGTTCTGGTATTATACAAATCGACACATTCAATTTGAGAGCGGTCTTCTAGATTATATAACCACACACCAACCCGTTCTACTAAGAGTATTTGAGCCGCAGTTTCCGTGATTTCTCTTAATGCTAGATTAAGATTGCTTTGCTGAAATACCTTGCTTTTTGCCAACTGCACTAGTGCTTGGCTCTGTTTGCGCCGACCGTTTATTTTAATTTGTAGAGCTTCTTTAATCTGCCTGCGCTCTATTATTTCTCTCACCCCCACTACTTGCATTGGTGCCCCCGGCAAGAAATAAGTTTGCTTTGGAATTCTACAAAAAAAGTAGAACCATCTTTTATAACTACAGTTAGTTTATACAGTTTTTCATACTCAGAAAGAATATTTTTCCTAAATATATCTGATAATTTTGAAGTGACAACATCCAAGCTATGTATTCCTCTGAAGAAAGATACCTAATTACTTAAATTTTGCAAAAATTAAGATAACGATTATTGTGGAGGTGGAGCAATGACGGATAGCAGTGTAAGAATTGTATCGCTGATTCCCAGTGGAACAGAAATTTTAGCGACACTAGGGTTGACTGATGCCATTGTGGGGCGATCGCACGAATGCGACTACCCTCCAGAAATCGAAAATCGCCCTATTTGTACCCAAGCACGGTTAAACGCTAATGCTCCAAGCAACGAAATTCACGATGAGGTGAACAAGCTGCTGCAATCTGCTCTAAGTATCTATCAAATTAAGACAGATATTCTAGAACAATTACAACCTACTCACATTGTTACTCAAGATCAGTGTGATGTTTGTGCTGTTAGCTTACAAGAAGTTGAAAAAGCAGTTGCTGAGTTAATCCACAGCCAGCCTCAAATTATTTCCCTACAACCTAATTTACTTCAGGATGTTTGGGCTGATATTGAGCGAGTCGGTAATGTTTTTAATGTAGATTCTGTAAAAGTCTTAGAAAACTTAGAATCTCGTGTTAAGATTTGTGAACAAAAAATTCAGGGACTTGCTTTAAATGAACTGCCCAATGTTGCCTGCATTGAGTGGACAGATCCTTTGATGGGTGCAGCAAATTGGATTCCAGAGTTAGTTAATTTAGCAGGAGGCCAGTCTTTATTTTGCGTCAAAGGTCAACCCTCTCCCATCTTGCCGTGGGAAACACTCATTGCCAGCAATCCAGATGTGATTATTTTTATGCCTTGCGGCTTTAATTTACACCGCACCCGTCAAGAAACGCTGCCATTAACCCAACTCCCAGAGTGGCAAAAACTCCACGCTACCCAAACAGGTAGAGTTTTCATCACAGATGGCAATGCTTATTTCAACCGTCCAGGGCCAAGACTAGTAGATTCCTTAGAGATTTTGGCAGAAATTTTGCATCCAGAAATTTTCCAATATGGCTACAAAGGTGCAGGTTGGGAGCCTTTGTAAGAGGGAGTAGGGAGTAGGGGGCAGAGGGAGAAATCACAAACACCTAATTCCCAATTCCCTATTCCTAATCCACCAAACACTGGCGTTCCCATTTTTGAGGATAAATCATTAGGAGGATATACATTTACTTAAATCTAACTACAGATGTGATGATTTTTGTTGTAACAATGTTATGATTCTTATTGTTGTTCTCAGGCGCAGACCAGCAAATTATAGTGCTGGGCTAAGCCAAAATAGCTTAGGCTTAGAGCAAAACTCAATATAAGCTTTTTTCAAAACTTTTTTAAATCACATCACTCCTGAAGAGAGTTGAGCTAAGTTTTCCATTATTAACTCTGAATATATCTAATTCTGAGTTTTCATAAGTTCCTGACATTGGTATATTAAGTACTGAGCAGTAACTTGACCAAATCAAACTGGAACTCTCACATCATTCTGAAGAAGGCAGAGTGTAGCTAATCCTCATTGTTTTTAGCCAAATTAAGGTTCGAGACTAATGCTAAAAAACAGCGAACTGAAAGTTAATCAGGGCTGTAATCTCAAATGGAAACCTGGAGATGAATTTTATAATCCGTCTTCAAGGGTAGAAGTTTTATGGAGTCAAACAGTCTAAAAATACCAGAAATCAGCGTAGTGGAGTTAATTTAAATTCTAATTAACTTCTTAAAATTCCACTGTCATTCTGAATGAGACAAAGTTTAGCGAGTTTAGCAATATAAGGTTCGAGACTAATGGTAAAAAACAGCGAACTGAAGGTTAATCAAGGCTGTAATCTGAAATGGAAGCCCACAGAAGAACGAGATGAGCAGTTTTTCCGAATAAAAACTTTGTGGAATCGAACGCTCGAAAAGCCATGGAAAAATATTAGGGAATTAATCTAAATTCAGATTAATTTCTTCAATATCCAGTCAACAATCCCAAAGGGAAGAGTGCAAGCGTTGTTACAAGATATTGCTAGGGGGACTAGTTGACTAGTTTTGAGGTTATCCAAAAAAAGTTTAACCGACTTGCAGAATTTATCCGAATTAATGGTGTTGTGTAATAACATTGCCAGCCAGCAATAGTAGTGAGCTTTTCTTATGAAAGCTTATTTAGTGGTGCCTTTAAATTAAAACGAAAAGTGCATCATTTGTTGTTGTCCTGCACCAGGATAAATCCGAAATATTGCTCAAGTTCTCACAAATTTTCAGTTACATCGAGGTAAACAGCAATGAGTAATGTCCAAGCATCGTTTGAAGCAACAAAAACTGCATTTCATGTAGAAGGTTACGAAAAAATTGAGTTTAGCCTTGTCTATGTAAATGGCGCATTCAATATCAAGAATCGAGAAATTGCTGATAACTATCAGAAATTTGGTCGCTGTCTAACTGTGATTGACGCTAATGTCTACGAACTTTATGGTGAGGAGATCAGGTCATATTTTAGACACTATGACATTGATCTAACTGTATTTCCCATCATTATTAGTGAGCCTGCGAAAACTCTGGAAACCTTTGAAAAAATCGTTGATGCTTTCTCAGAATTTGGCTTAGTTCGCAAAGAACCAGTGTTAGTTGTAGGTGGTGGTTTAATCACGGATGTTGCAGGATTTGCTTGTGCTGCTTACCGTCGGAAGAGCAACTATATTCGCATTCCCACAACGTTAATTGGTTTAATCGATGCAGGTGTGGCGATTAAAGTAGCAGTCAACCATCGCAAGTTAAAAAATCGCTTGGGGGCGTATCATGCTCCTTTGAAAGTGATCCTCGATTTCTCCTTCTTAAAAACCTTACCAACAGCACAAGTTCGTAATGGTATGGCGGAGTTAGTCAAAATTGCTGTAGTGGCAAATTCCCAAGTTTTTGAGTTGCTATATGAATATGGCGAAGAACTACTAGAAACTCATTTTGGGCATGTGAATGGCACACCCGAACTCCAAGAAATTGCTCATCAGGTAAACTACGAAGCCATCAAAACTATGTTGGAGTTGGAAACTCCTAACTTGCATGAAATCGACTTAGACCGTGTGATTGCTTATGGTCATACTTGGAGTCCTACCTTAGAATTAGCTCCTCATGTACCTCTATATCATGGTCATGCTGTGAATATAGATATGGCCTTATCTGCAACGATCGCAGCTAAACGAGGATATATCACATCCAGAGAACGCGATCGCATCTTAGGCCTAATGAGTCGTATTGGTTTATCACTAGATCATCCTCTGTTAGATAGTGATTTGCTCTGGTATGCCACCAAATCTATTACCTTGACACGAGATGGCAAACAACGCGCAGCCATGCCCAAACCAATTGGTGAGTGCTTCTTTGCCAACGATCTCACCTATGAAGAACTAGATGCTGCTTTAGCTGAACATAAAAATCTCTGTGCTGCATATCCCCGTGGTGGAGAAGGAGTTGATGCTTACATTGAAACTCCAGAAACCGAACTATTGGGAGTGTGAATGCATGACTAGTGTTTTAGGCAAAGATACCGCCAGACCAATCACACCACATAGTATTTTGGTGGCGCACCTACAAAAAACCCTCAAAATAGCCGAGGAAAATAATATTCCGCAAGAGATATTGACATCTCTGCGGCAAGGGTTGCAATTAGCAGTAGGTTTAGATCCATATCTGAATGATTGCACTACCCCTGAATCGTTTGCATTGACTGCACTAGCCCAGAAAACTAGCAAAGAAGACTGGAGCAAGCGTTTCAGTGATGGTGAAACAGTGCGTCAATTAGAGCAAGAAATGCTTTCAGGACATCTTGAAGGACAGACCTTAAAGATGTTTGTCCATATGACCAAAGCCAAGCGCATCTTGGAAGTGGGAATGTTTACAGGATATTCAGCTTTGGCGATGGCAGAAGCTTTACCCAGCGATGGGCAGCTAATTGCTTGCGAGGTAGATGCCTACGTGGCTCAATTTGCTCAAGCTTGCTTTGATGAGTCTCCTCACGGTGACAAGATTATTGTGGAAGTAGCACCAGCAATCGAGACACTCTACAAGCTAGCAGCAGCACAAGAATCGTTTGATTTAATCTTCATTGATGCCGACAAAAAAGAGTATGTCGAGTACTTCAAAATCATCTTGGATAACAACTTGTTAGCTCCTGATGGCATCATCTGTGTGGATAATACTTTGTTGCAGGGACAAGTTTACTTACCACCCGAACAACGCACCGTCAATGGAGAAGCGATCGCTCATTTTAACCAGGTCGTTGTCGCCGATCCTCGTGTAGAGCAGGTTTTGCTACCCATACGAGATGGTTTGACTTTGATTAGACGCGTGGCGTAGGGGATGAGGGGGATGAGGGAGACGCGGGGACGCGGGGACGCGGGGACGCGGGGACGCGGAGAATAATCAATGACAATTCCCCATACTTCGACTTCGCTCAGTATTCGACTTTGCTCAGTACAAGTTCCCCAATCCCCACTCCCCAGTCCCCAATCCCCAGTCCCCAATCCCCAATCCCCAGTCCCCAATCCCCAGTCCCCAGTCCCCACTCCCCAATCCCCATTACCTAAAAAAGAATAACTTATGACACAATCAATTCCCTTATCTTTTCCTCAAGAGACTACGCCATCGATGGGTGTGGGGGGAAAAGTGTGGGCGTTCGTTAAGACTGTTGGAACTCTGGCGCTATTGTTGATAGCTTTGCCGATTAATGGTTTTGTGGTGTTGGTGTCGCTGTTGTGGGGTGTTGTGCGATCGCCTTTTGTAAAAAGAACGGTAGCTACTCACCCTCAGACTATTTTGGTGAGTGGCGGCAAAATGACTAAGGCATTGCAATTGGCGCGATCTTTTGCCGCTGCGGGACATCGCGTCATTCTGGTGGAAACGCACAAATATTGGTTATCTGGGCATAGATTTTCAAAGGCTGTGAGTCGGTTTTATACGGTTCCTGCACCGCAAAAAGACCCGGATGGTTATATCCAGGCGCTAGTAGAAATCGTCAAAAAAGAAAATGTTGACGTTTATGTACCTGTGTGCAGTCCTATAGCTAGTTACTATGACTCTTTGGCAAAACCTGCACTATCAGAATATTGTGAGGTTTTCCACTTTGATGCAGATATAACTAAGATGCTGGATGATAAATTTGCTTTTACCGATCAGGCGCGATCGCTTGGTTTATCTGTACCCAAGTCTTTTAAAATTACAGACCCCGAACAAGTCATTAACTTCGATTTTAGCCAAGAAACTCGCAAATACATCCTCAAAAGTATTTCCTACGACTCTGTTCGCCGCTTAAACTTAACTAAGCTGCCTTGTGATACCCCACAAGAGACAGCAGATTTTGTCAAGAGTTTGCCCATCAGCCCACAAAAACCTTGGATTATGCAAGAGTTTATCCCAGGTAAGGAATTATGTACCCATAGTACGGTGCGAGATGGCGAGTTAAGGTTGCATTGCTGCTCAAATTCTTCAGCATTTCAAATCAACTACGAACATGTGGAAAATCCCCAAATTCGCGAATGGGTGCAGCGCTTTGTCAAAGGTTTGGGACTAACGGGACAAGTGTCTTTTGACTTTATCCAAGCAGAAGACGGTACAGTCTACGCGATTGAATGCAATCCCCGCACGCATTCGGCAATCACAATGTTTTACAACCACCCAGGTGTCGCAGAAGCTTATTTAGGGAAAACTCCTCAAACTGCACCTTTGCAACCCCTCGCTAACAGCAAGCCTACTTACTGGAATTATCACGAAATTTGGCGATTAACTGGAATTCGCTCACTGAAACAATTACAAACTTGGTTGAATAACTTTACACGGGGTACTGATGCAATTTATCAAGTTGATGACCCTCTACCGTTTTTTACTTTGCATCATTGGCAAATTACCTTACTTTTGCTGCAAAATCTGCTACAGCTAAGAGGTTGGGTGAAGATAGACTTCAATATTGGCAAATTAGTAGAGTTTGGCGGCGATTAGTAGTTTGTCAAGCCAACTTTGATAGGTATTCCTCAAAATTAACTAGTTCCATGGGTTGAAGTCCCCCGGTTCTATAACCAGCAAGTTTTGTAATGGGATTTAACCCTATTACAAAACTTAATTACGAATTACGTTAGCGCAGCGGTAGCGAGTCCTCGATAGCGTTAGCGTTAGCGAAGCGGTAGCGAGGTACGAGCGTCAGCGTAAAGCCTGCGGCATAGCTTCGCTTAGAGCGACGCAGGAGCGTCGCGTCATTACGAATTACGAATTACGAATTACTTAATGCGACAAGCTTAAATTATGCAAATCACATTAGCATCTAATAGTCCTAGTCTTTCCCAACATCAAGACTATTGGCAAAAGCAGTTATCAGGGGTTTTGCCACTACTCAACCTTCCAATGAGCCGTCCTCGTCCTCCTGTGCAAACTTATAATAGTGCATCTCATACACTGCGGATTTCGCCACAGCTGCTGCAACAGTTGATAGGTGTAGCAGAGGCTGAAAACGTTAATTTACCAGTATTGCTTTTAGCGGCCTTCCAAATCTTGTTGCGGCGCTACACAGGTGAAGAAGATATTCTCGTTGGTTGGCTGACAGTACTTAGAAAAGAACGCGATTCATTTGTCGTGGGAAATTTCCATAACTTGGTGGTTGTGCGGAGTGATGTTGCTGATCATTTGAGTGTTAAAGACTTCCTTAAACAGATTCAGCAAACTTGTCAAGAAGCGATCGCTCATCAAGATTATTCCTTTGCTGAGTTAGTTCGGCAACTACAGCCAGATTTGAAATTGAGTCATCCTCCCATATGTCAGGTGGCTTTTGCCTATGAGGATGTGCAAAATTCACAAGAGTTAGAGTGTTTTGACTTTCCTCAACAAAGGGCTGAATTTGACTTAACCCTGGAAGTTACTGCTCATTCAGAGTCTTTGGTGTGTGCCTTTAACTATAACTGTGACTTGCTCGACTCTTTGACGATTACTCAGATAGCAGGGCATTTTGAGAATTTACTAGTAGCGATCGCTAATGATTCCTCTTCTAGCATCGCTCAACTTCCCCTTTTGAGTCCAGCAGAACGCCATCAACAATTGGTTGAATGGAATAATACACAAGTTGATTATGATTTGTTTCAATGTCTGCATCAGTTTATTGAAGCACAGGTTGAAAGAACACCAGATGCGATCGCAGTTACATTCGCTGATCAACACCTTACCTATCGTCAGCTAAATAGTCGAGCCAATCAACTAGCACACTACTTGCAAACATTAGGAGTGCAGCCAGATGTACTGGTAGCCATTTGTGTTGAGCGTTCCCTGGAAATGGTTATAGGATTGTTAGGAATTCTTAAAGCTGGTGGTGCTTACGTGCCACTCGATCCAGAATATCCTCCCGAACGTTTGGCACATATGCTAGAAGATTGCCAAGCATCTGTGCTGATAACGCAGATTAACTTAATTGAGCATCTATCTACAGGAAGAATTCAAACAATTTGTTTAGACAGCGATTGGCAAAAAATCTCACAAGCCAGCGATATTAACCCCAGTTCAGCAGTCAAACCTACTGACTTAGCTTATGTGATTTACACTTCTGGTTCCACAGGCAAACCCAAGGGTGCGATGAACACTCACCGGGGGATTTGCAATCGCTTACTGTGGATGCAAGACACTTACAAATTAACTGCAACTGACAGCGTTCTCCAAAAAACGCCTTTTAGTTTCGACGTTTCAGTTTGGGAATTTTTCTGGACTTTATTAACTGGGGCGCGTTTGGTTCTCGCACAACCTGGTGGACAGCGAGATTCTGCTTATTTAGTTGATATTATTGCCCAAGAGGAGATTACAACACTGCACTTTGTTCCTTCAATGTTGCAAGTATTCTTGGAAGCAAAGGGATTAGAAAATTGTCAATCTCTCAAACGGGTATTTTGTAGTGGAGAAGCATTACCACTAGACTTGCAAGAGCGATTTTTTGCCCGTTTGGGTTGCGAATTACACAACCTTTATGGCCCCACTGAAGCAGCGATTGATGTTACATTTTGGCAGTGTCAACCGTTGAGTCAACTCAGAACTGTACCGATTGGAAAAGCTATAGCTAATACTCAACTTTATATTCTCGACTCTCACCTGCAACCAATACCTCTAGGAACAATTGGTGAACTCTACATTGGTGGTGTGGGAGTGGCTCGTGGCTATCTCAACCGTGTAAACTTAACAGCTGAACGATTTATTACCAATCCTTTTAAAGATGGCGAAAAATTGTATAAAACTGGTGATTTAGCCCGTTATCTACATGATGGTAATATCGAATACATTGGTCGGATAGATCATCAAGTAAAAATTCGCGGCTTTCGTATAGAACTAGGAGAAATTGAGAACGCTTTAACTCAACATCCTCAGATTCGAGAAGCAGTTGTTATTGCTCAGACAGACCATTTAAATAATAAACAGTTGATTGCTTATATTGTTGTTCAACAACAGCAACCTACACCCAAAGAACTGCGGAATTTCCTTAAGCAATCACTCCCCGACTATATGGTTCCCTCAGCTTTTATAGTTTTAAGTTCACTGCCTCTAACTCCCAGTGGTAAAGTAGACAGACGTGCTTTACCTCAACCTGACTCCTCAATATTGAGTGGAGACGAAAATCTAATTCCACCGCGAAATCAAATAGAAAAGCAGTTAGCAGAAATTTGGTCAGAAATTTTAGCTATCTCACCGATTGGTGTTACTCATAACTTTTTTGAAATTGGGGGAAACTCCCTATCAGCAGTACATTTAATGAGTGCGATCGCCCAAACATATGATCGAGAATTACCATTAGCAGTTCTTTTTGTGAATAACACGATTGAAAAATTAGCAGAACTGTTGCGATCGTCAAACGAAGTAGATTTCACCTCACCGATTATTCCTATTCAACCACAAGGTAACAAACGACCATTTTTCTGTATTCATCCCGCAGGGGGTCACGTTTTCTGTTATGTAAATCTAGCTCGTTACTTGGGTACAGAACAGCCATTTTATGGTTTACAAGCTCAAGGATTTAATGGAACAAAAGAACCCCTGACAACAATTGAGGAGATGGCTAGCCTATATATTCAGGCAATTCAGACAGTCCAACCGCAGGGGCCATATCAAATTGGTGGTTGGTCTTTTGGTGGAGTTGTTGCTTACGAAATCGCTCAACAATTAGTTCAACAAGGAGAAGAAATATCACTGTTAGCGGTGTTAGATTCTTATGTGCCAATTTTGTTAGAAAAAGCCAAAAAGATAGATGATGCTTATTTAGTTGGTGTTCTTTCCCGTGTATTTGGCGGCATGTTTGGACGAGATAATTTAGTAGAGCCTGAAGAAATTTCTCATCTTAATGTGGAGGAGAAAATCAACTATATTATCGAAAAAGCCAGACAAGTTAAGATATTTCCACCAGCAGTGCAACAACAAAACAATCGCCGAATTCTAGATGTTTTGGTAGGTACATTAAAAGCAACTTATGCTTATAAACGCCGTCTATATCCGGGAAAAGTTACCGTTTTTCGAGCAACTGAAAAACATATCATGGCCCCAGATCCGACTTTAGTATGGGTTGAGTTATTTTCAGTACTAGCAGCAAATGAAATAGAGATTTGTAAAGTTACTGGACATCACTATTCATTTGTCTTAGAACCCCATGTCCAAGTTCTAGCAGAAAGGTTAAAAACTTACTTGGATAATTCATAATTCGTCATTAGACCTCTTGCAAAAGTCGGATACTCGCCAGAAAATAAATTTTCTGGCT
>NZ_JCACKM010000068.1:0-37951 GCF_059505385.1 Desmonostoc vinosum | reverse complement strand
AGTCCCCAATCCCCAATCCCCAATCCCCAATCCCCAATCCCCAATCCCCAGTCCCTTATCTGCTGTAAAATATGATTTATGGCATCTACTATTCAAGCTTTACCAACAGAAGTTGTATATCTCATTACTGCTGGAGAGGTAATTGACTCATTGGCCTCTGTAGTCAGGGAATTGATTGAAAACTCCCTTGATGCAGGTGCAACGAGAATTGTAGTTTCTCTGTGGCCGCAGCAGTGGCGAGTTCGTGTGACAGATAATGGCTGTGGGATGAACTTAGATGATTTGCAACAAGCTGCCACAGCCCACAGTACCAGTAAAATTCGCTCTAGCGCTGATTTATGGAAAATTAACAGTCTGGGGTTTCGTGGTGAAGCTTTGCACAGTTTGACGATGCTGGCAGATTTGGAAATTTTGAGTCGTCCAATAAATGGAAAGTTAGGATGGCGAGTTGTTTATGGTGATGATGGCAAAGCTGTATTAGTAGAAGCAGCTGCGATCGCTCCTGGTACGGTGGTAACAGTTTCTAATTTATTTGCTTGCTCATCTCGTCGTCAGGGATTGCCAACATTAGCACAGCAAATGAAGGCTGTACAAGGAACAATCCAACAAATTGCCCTTTGTCATCCCCATGTTACCTGGCAAGTTTGGCAAAATGACCGCGAATGGTTCACCATCTGTCCGGCTGCGACAGTGGGACAACTTTTACCACAAATTCTCCCACAGGTGCGACAGGGTGATTTACAAGAGGTGACAGTAGAATTACCCCAAGCCCATAACTCAACACTAAACTTAGTCATCGGATTACCAGATCGCTGTCATCGCCATCGTCCAGATTGGGTACGAGTAGCCATCAACGGCAGAATGGTGAAATCTCCAGAACTAGAGCAAACTATTCTTTGTGCATTTCATAAAACATTACCACGCGATCGCTATCCGGTTTGTTTTCTGCATCTGGCCATTTCCCCCGACTACATCAACTGGAACCGCAACCCCGCCAAAACCGAAATTTATCTCAACGAACTCAGTTATTGGCAAGAACAAATTACCCAAGCGATCGATCAAGCATTCCGCATCAACTCAGCCAGTCTCAAAGAAACTACTCATATCACACGAGTCAGTAAATTACTTCAAGCCGCAGAAGGCAAAGGCGGTTATAACTTTAATCCGAAAAATTCCCATGAACACAGCGATACTCAGCACTCATTAAAAGCTGTAGCTCAAGTTAGCAACACTTATATAGTCGCAGAACATTCAGGCGGAATGTGGTTAGTAGAACAACACATTGCCCATGAACGAGTGTTATACGAGCAATTATGCGATAATTGGCAGCTGATCTCTATTGAACCCTCGATCATTCTCTATCAATTATCGCCAGCGCAAGTATCACAACTGCAACGCATCGGTTTAGACATCGAACCCTTTGGAGAACAACTTTGGGCCGCGCGTACAGTCCCTGCACTGTTGCAGCAGCGAGACGACTGTGCAGAAGCAATTTTAGAACTCAGTTGGGGAGGCGACTTACAAACAGCTCAAGTAGCTGTCGCCTGTCGTAGTGCCATTCGTAATGGTACACCCATGAACCTCCAAGAAATGCAAACGCTTTTAGATCAATGGCAACGCACACGTAACCCCCGCACTTGTCCCCACGGACGCCCAATTTATCTATCATTAGAAGAGTCCGCTTTAGCTCGTTTTTTCCGCCGTCATTGGGTAATTGGTAAAAGTCACGGCCTTTAAAGGTCTTATATCGTTATGGTTTTGATACGGACAAGAGCCTTAAAGTCTTGTAGACTAAGGTTATAGATACTAAATTTTAGTTATAAGCCTTAACTGGTTTCTAAATAAATGAAAAATGAGATTCCTTAACCCACCCATCACCGAAGCCATTGTTGATATAACAGTCAATCTTCATGATAATTTTAATCATGAAGAACTTTTGAAGTTTCATGAAAATATTAAAGACTCTTTTCCAAATATTCAAAAGAGAATGGCACTTCAAGGGGGTTTTGAATTTGACTTAGAGAATTCGGATGAAATCAACTCTCAATTTTTTTCAGTATCTAATAAGCCTGAAGGATATATTTTTATTTCTAATGACCAAAAAAGAATTATTCAAGCTAGGCTAAATGGCTTTACATTCAGTAGGTTGAAGCCCTATGAGAATTGGGAAAGCTTTTATGGAGAGGCATATAAGTTATGGCAAAAGTATGCTCAAATTACATCTCCTACAGAAGTAGTCCGTCTTGCTCTACGGTATGTCAACCAAATTATGATACCTGCAACAGGAACTATAGAGCTAAAAAATTACGTAAAAACATTACCAGAAATATCGAGTAATTTATCGGTAATAATGGAAGGCTATTTTATGCAAATAATTGTAGTCCATCCAGAATATCAACCCTCAAGAGGAATTATTAATCAAACAATCGGTCAAGTAACCGAAAATGAAAAGGGTGAAAAAGCGATTCCTTTAATATTTGATATAGATGTTTTTCAACAAGTAAATCTTCACCATAATGATGATAAAATCAATAAAATTTTTGAATTAAATTTGCGACGCTTTAGAGACGAAATATTTTTTAAGAGCATTACTGATAAAACAGAGGATCTTTTCAAATGAGTAAGTTACTTGCTATAGATAAAAATCAGTTTTTGAGTACAACTTCTAGCAGTGGTAGTAGTAATGAACACTACAAAATAATTCGAGCAAGCCAACAAGTTCAAAGACATAGGCTAGAAGCCAAAGTATGGAAATATAATACATCGTTGTATTTATTCTCTGATTTAGATATTTCTGAGTTTGAGAATAGAGTAGAAGAGATTCGAGATGAACTCTTGGAAGGTCATCTTGCACTTTCCAAAGAAGACGTAAATATTCTCAAGCAACTAGTTAGATGTTTAAGTGTTTTCCAACTTCTAGCTGTGGCAAGGCTTATGAGTCCTCTTTTAGAAAATGAGCGATTATCTCAAGATGCAGCTTACATAATCAGTGTGCTTTTAGCGCATCCAGCAGACGAAGTAAGATATGCTGCTTTAGAAGCAATTAGTTTTGCTCTAGGTGAAGTTCCTATTGCTGAAGAAATACTTGCAGAAGCAAAGAATTTGCTTAAAAATGAAGAAAGTACATTTGTACGTGAATTTTTGGAGTCACTATAGCAATCCTATTTGAGATCCGAACAGGGCATACACTCATGCAGCTTAGAAAAATCAAATTCTTGGTGATTAATAAAGAACTTCAGTTAGTATAAATGTATCATTAGGTTCTATGTAATTTAGGATTGCTATATAAGGTGTGAGTGAATTACGTTACTACAGAAGTGTGAAAAGCCTTGCAACGTGGAAAGCTGGTAAGCAGCAAAAGGCAATTCCATCTCCAGAACACGCGAATCGATACCTAAGAGATATTAAGGAGGGAAAAGGTTTTCCTTCCTTATGGCTACCTTCATGTTCTGAAGACTTAGAGAAAATTTCTTTAGGAATCCTGTTGAGAAAAGGACATCTCGATACCATAAACTTAGTTGGCTTTAATGAATGCTGCTTTAGTAATATGGGAATTGAGGTGAGTAAAGTAGAAGATACTAATTTCCCTATACCTACAGTAGGCCACTTACATTATGAATTGTGTACCACAGATGACCTTGAGTTAACAGCAGCAATAGAGTTATTTATTAAATGTAATGGTGACATTGCAGATTTTGTTAAGTCAGATCCTAATAAAAACAATATGCGGAAAGTAGCTGCAAAGTATATGAGTGAAGTCAGCAAGCAATATCAGCACAAAGTTCAAGAGTGGGCTAAAGAATACTTACAATGAGAGTCTAGCCATAATATCTGCATTAACCTATCGATATCAACCCCCACTACAACAGCCAATGCTTCCTACTGCTGCTGAGAAGGAGGGGAATTAAACCGAAACTTTTCCCATCGGGCGATCGCGTACCTCTGCTAAAATCGAACGATTACTAATCTCTTTGCCAACCTGCCGAATCGCAATACCACGTTTTCCCCTGCATAACCTGCCAAGTTCTCCCCGCGATAGGCGCAAAATTTGACGTCGCATATAAGATCAATTTGCTGGGATACTCAGCAAAATAAAAATTTATGGAGTTTTGTGACTCTGTGATTACTTCTGGATTACCAACTATCAACGCCCTCAAACAACCCACTAGTGAAGCTTGGGTAAAACAAGCGATCGCTAACCTAGATATCATCTTACTCGACCACTCTCACTGTGAACGTAAAGCAGCAGGTGTAGCTTTAAACTTTATGTTTCGCTACCCATCCAATACTAAAATGGTGCGAGAGTTAACAGCGATCGCGATCGAAGAACTAGAACACTTTGAACTAGTTAACCAATGGCTAGAACGCCGCAATATCCCCCTTGCACCCCTACCACCACCACCCTACGGTGCAGGCTTAAAAGCTCAAGTTCGTCCTCAAGAACCCCATAAATTTTTAGATTCTTTGCTAGTTACTGGTTTAATAGAAGCTCGTAGCCACGAACGCCTGGGACTATTAGCTAATTACTGTCCTGAACCACAATTAGCAAAATTTTATCGTGGCTTAATGGCATCAGAAGCGCGGCACTACGGTATATACTGGGTTCTAGCTGCTACTTACTTTGACCGAGAAATTGTCATGCAACGACTCGATGAATTGGCAATTGTCGAAAGTGAGTTACTAGCGACTTTGCACCCAGAACCAAGAATCCATAGTTAGTAGACTAACGCCAGAGATTATGAAGCTTCAGTTAACACATACAAGACTGCTTGTTTCCAACTTCAAAGATACTTTTCTGTTCTACCGAGATTTACTCAGATTTGATGTCGATTGGGGCGATGAAAATAGTGGGTACGCTGAGTTTAATACTGGATATGTCAAACTGGGTTTGTTCAAAATGGAATTAATGGCTGAAGTCGTCCCCAGAGTCGTACAGCCTTCATATGTTGCCAATCAAGACAGAATTGCTCTAATTTTTGCAGTCGATAACGTAGATGAGGTTTATCAGCAAGTAAAAGATCACGGTGCGACAGTTGTCACCTCACCTGTAGATCGTCCAGATTGGGGGATTCGTACAGCTCACTTTCGCGATCCCGACGGGAATTTAATTGAAATATACAGCAACTTAGGCATATTAAATTAACAGTTTGTGATCTAAATATTTGAAACTTTACTAAACTCACCCCATTCAGGCAGCAAAGCAACATCCTGATGAAGAAATAATATTTTTTGTTGAATGAAAAATCATTATCGAGATTTTTTAATTCGTGATTGGCAAGAACGCGATCGCCACAAAGCTGCGGAAGTTATCCGTACTGTATTATCAGAATACGGTCTAAGTTGGGAACCAGATGATGCAGACAAAGATGTCCTGCAAGTAGAAGCATATTACTTAACTACTGGCGGTGAGTT
Organism: Desmonostoc vinosum; assembly: GCF_059505385.1. Lineage (NCBI taxonomy): Bacteria > Bacillati > Cyanobacteriota > Cyanophyceae > Nostocales > Nostocaceae > Desmonostoc > Desmonostoc vinosum. The sequence goes on along the minus strand of NZ_JCACKM010000068.1, from coordinate 32,539 downwards.
TTGGGTGATTGAATACCAAAGCCAAATCGTAGGTACGGGAGCATACTACCCCATACATCGTGGCGAAAAAGCAGTAGAAATCCGCAAAATGTACCTTTTGCCAAGCGTGCGGGGTGTGGGAATGGGGAAATATTTGTTACAACAGCTAGAAATAGCGATCGCTTCTCGTGGTTTTCAGCAAATTTGGATTGAAACCGCCAGCGTTTTAGCCGAAGCCGTCAAACTATATGAAACCAACGGCTACAACCCAACAACAGGAATAGAAACAACACGATGCGATCGCGTTTATTTTAAGTGGTTAGTACCTAGTAGACAAATGACAAATGACCAATAACAAAAAATTCAAAATTCAAAATTAGAAAATAACCAATTACCAAAGGCTAACTGATAATTAATAGCTGACGCCATTAGTAATGTTGATGCAATAACAAATGCACCCTTGGACTCAAAATATCAAAGGTTTACTCAATCTGTTTCTCCAATCTCATTGCCCTCTGTGTCAAAGAAGCACATCTAGTGAATTTTGTCAAAATTGTACTAAACAGCTACAAAACTGTCATCTCAAAAACCATAATTTTCTCTGGCAAGAGCCAATACCAGTGTTTGGCTGGGGGGTTTATGGAGGGCCCTTAAAACGAGCGATCGCCGCGATGAAATACGAAAATCAACCCCAAATCGCGCGTCCTTTGGGTCAATGGTTAGGCGAAACTTGGTTATTAAACTCGCCAATTGGCGATCATCAAGCCGTGGTAGTTCCCATACCACTCCACGCCAATAAGCAAAAGCAACGAAAATATAATCAAGCTGCGTTAATCGCCAAAAGCTTCTGTGAAACAACTGGGTTAAGATTGAAACTAAATGCTTTAGAAAGGGTGCGAGAAACTAAAGCGCAGTTTGGTTTATCAGTATCTGAGCGAGAAGGAAACTTAGTTGAAGCTTTTGCTGTAGGGCAAGAATTTCGCCGTCGCCTCTCACATCTGCCTGTACTTTTAGTAGACGACATTTATACTACTGGTGCTACCGCCAAGTCTGCTGTGCAAACACTTAGCCAGTGTGGAATAGTAGTTTTAGGATTAGCAGCTGTCGCCACTACCGTAAAAGACAAATAAAAGGTTAATCGGTAAATTCTATCGAGTAATTTTATAGCTGACCAAACGTAGACTATTTTTGGAGAAACACTACTTTAAATGTTATGAATAAAGCTTTTACAGTGGGTTTGAAACCATTCATCATTGTTCCTGCCATGTTGCTAGCGATCGGCATCAGTACAAAAGCCGCTTTCGCTCAAAATAAGTTGTATAGTCCAATACCTTTAGCTAACACCGCTGAGTTGTCAGACACACTTTCAGAAAAAGACATTCCCACAGGCCAAGGTGGATTTGCTCGTGACTATACAGTTAAATTGCAGAAAGGCGATAACCTAGCAGTTGATTTATCATCTGACAGTTTTGACAGCATCATCACCTTGCTAGCACCCGATGGCTCAACATTAGCAGAAAATGACGATGGCCCCGATGGTAGCAGCAATTCTCTACTGTTTACTCGGATTAACGAAACCGGAACTTATATAGTCCGTGTCAGATCTTTTGGAGAAACTGGTGTTGGTGGTTTCAAACTGAAAGTGACAAAGCTACAACCGATTAAATAATTCGTAATTCGTAATTCGTAATTCGTAATAACGCTCCTTCGGACGCTCGTACCTCGCTAACGCTGCGCTAACGTAATTCGTAATTAAGTGAGAGAATGGGGAACTCGGGGCTCCCGCTCCCGGAGTGAGTGGGGATTAGGGGTAATGGGGAATAGGACACGGGGACACCGGGACGCGGAGAAAATTTCTCCCTCATCTTTCGGTTGGTGAGTTTCGGCTACGCGGTAATCGAGCGAAGTCGAGATTCAACTACCGTTTCGGCTACGCGGTAGCAAGCTACGCGTAGCGTCTGCGACAGGAGAAGTCGAAGTGCATCCTCCCACTTTTTACCCCCACCAAAAACCTGATTCCTCTGTAGTGGTAATTCATGAATTACCGCTATATTCCTGCGGACAAAAATTGGCCAAGTTGGCTTATTTGTTTGACAAATTACCAATACTATGAAGTAGGGGATATCTACGGTAATTTTTGGTTTGGGGAACAACTTTGATATAGTTAACTCGGTAAATATTCCCTCTCTAGCGGCAAAACAGCAAATTGACAGCAACAAAGAAGCAGAAATAATCAGGAAAAAGGAAGAGTCTTTTTACTTTTTTTCCCTCTATGCTTTGAGCGGTTAGTTTAAACAACCCAATTTCTAACTGGTGCGATCGCTCACGGTATTTGCCTTCATCGGCACGATAGGATTCTAAAACAATAACTGTACTAAAAGGTCTAAATGGCAGAAACATTATTTTTTAACGCTTTGCGGGAAGCCATTGATGAAGAAATGGCACGCGACTCCAGTGTATTCGTTCTTGGTGAAGACGTAGGACACTATGGCGGTTCCTACAAAGTTACCAAAGACCTTTACCAAAAGTATGGCGAACTGAGAGTTCTAGATACCCCCATCGCAGAAAACAGCTTTACAGGCATGGCGGTAGGAGCAGCAATGACTGGGTTGCGTCCGATCATTGAAGGCATGAACATGGGCTTTTTACTGTTGGCTTTTAACCAGATATCCAACAACGCCGGCATGTTGCGCTACACTTCTGGCGGTAACTTTAAAATTCCGATGGTAATTCGTGGCCCTGGAGGAGTAGGGCGTCAGCTAGGTGCAGAACATTCTCAGCGATTAGAAACCTACTTTCAAGCAGTGCCAGGGTTGAAGATTGTTGCTTGTTCAACACCTAGAAACGCCAAAGGATTGCTCAAGTCAGCCATCCGTGATGATAACCCAGTCTTATTCTTTGAACACGTCTTACTATACAACTTAAAAGAAGATCTCCCAGAAGGAGAATATCTCTTACCCTTGGATAAAGCAGAAGTTGTACGTCGCGGTAAAGATGTCACAATTATCACTTATTCACGGATGCGGCATCACGTGACGCAAGCAGTAAAAACTTTAGAAAAGAAAGGTTACGACCCAGAAGTCATCGATTTAATATCGCTCAAACCTTTAGATTTTGATACAATCGGCGCATCTGTACGCAAAACCCATCGCGTCATCGTCGTCGAAGAATCCATGCGAACTGCGGGTATTGGGGCAGAAGTCATCGCTTCAATTAACGATCGCCTATTTGACGAATTGGATGCGCCAGTACTGCGTCTATCCTCCCAAGATATCCCCACACCCTACAACGGCAACCTAGAACGATTAACAATCGTCCAACCAGAGCAAATTGTCGAAGCCGTAGAAAAAATGATGGCCGCGCGGGTTTAGCTAGAGGCTAGGGGGATGAGGGGGATGAGGGAGATGAGGGAGAAATTTTCTCCGCGTCCCCGTGTCCCCGCGTCCCCGCGTCTCCACGTCCCCGCGTCCCCGCGTCCCCACTCCCATAACTCCATAAAAGAGCGCTATTATAGCCTTTGTCAGTTGCGAGTTATGGTATGCAAAGACAGCGATCGCTATTGGTCTTGATTTTTTTCCTAATAATTGCGGCTGTTGCGGCAATTATCACTATTCCTGTACCCTTGGGACTGGACTTGAGGGGAGGTTCACAACTTACAATTCAGGTGAAACCATCGGCGGAAATTCCGCAAATCACCGAGCGAGAATTGGAAGGTGTTAAGAAAGTTGTAGAAGGTCGAATAAATGCTCTGGGCGTTTCAGAACCATTGATTGATACAGTCCGCCCGGATAAAATCTTGGTACAGTTACCAGGAGTCAACGATCCAGAGCAAGCTGAGCGTGTGCTGGGAGGTACAGCGCAGTTAGAATTCCGCACGCAAAAGCCTGGTACGGAAAGACAACTTTTTGATTTAGAAATATCGACCAAACCAGAACTGAAAGCAAAGCAGGAAGAAGCAAAGAAGAAAAAAGATCAAGCAGCGATTGCTAAAAATCAAGAAGAGTTAAATAAACTTAACCAAGCGATCGCGGGTTTATTTGAAACCACTAACCCCCCATTAGATGGCAAATACCTCAAGGATGCTTACGGTGAACCCTCCCAAGGTAGTAATTGGAATGTTGCCCTTCGCTTCGATCAAAAGGGTGGCGAACTGTTCGCAGAATTGACGAAAAATCTTGCAGGCACAGGACGCAGCATTGGGATTTTTCTGGATAATGAGCTAATTAGCTACCCCACTGTCGGCCCAGAACATGCTGCCACCGGGATTACGGGTGGTGGTGCGATCATTCAAGGTCAGTTTACAGCACAAGAATCCAACGACTTAGCTGTAAAACTACGTGGCGGTGCATTACCAGTACCAGTAGAAATTGCCGAAATCCGCACTGTTGGCGCAACTTTAGGAAAAGATAGTATTACTAGCAGTATTTACGCTGGCATTAGTGGCTTGATTCTAGTATTAATATTTATGGTGGTTTATTATAGGCTGCCAGGATTGATTGCGGATGTGGCATTGATCATCTACGCTCTGTTGACCTGGGCAACATTTGCTTTATTCAATGTAACTTTGACCTTGCCAGGAATTGCCGGTTTTATCCTCAGTATTGGGATGGCGGTAGACGCGAATGTCCTGATTTTTGAGCGGACGCGAGAAGAATTACAAGCAGGCAAATCGCTGTATCGTTCGGTAGAATCTGGTTTTTACCGCGCTTTTTCCAGTATTTTAGATGGCAACGTCACCACAGTAATTGCCTGTGCCGCACTATTCTTTCTGGGAGCTGGTTTAGTTAAAGGTTTTGCCTTAACTTTAGGTTTGGGGGTAGCAGTGAGTATGTTTACAGCAATCACCTGTAGTCGCACCTTGATGTTCTTGGCAATTACAATTCCGGCACTGCGGAAACCAGAACTTTTCTGTCCAAACCTGCCAGCATCTAATCAGGCAGAGGTAGCCAAATGAAACTGAGTATTAATAAATCGCGATCGCTTTGGTGGGTTATTTCTTCTGCCGTCATCCTGGCTGGTATCATCTCTATGGTGATTTCTTGGCAAGATCCAAGCATCAAAGCACCCCTACGCCCTAGTTTAGATTTTGTTGGTGGTACACGATTGCAGTTAGAACGCGATTGTAACAAACCAGGTAATTGCAACCAGCCAATTGATATTAATGTCGTTCGAGAAGTCGCTAAAGCACAAGGACTCGGTGACAGTGGTATCCAACTTGTTGCTGACAAAGACACAGGTGCAGAAAATGGGATACTAATTCGAGCAAAAGATTTAGGTCTTGAACAACGCAGCAAATTGCAGAGTGCCTTAAGCGAAAAAGTTGGCACCTTTGACGAGCAAAAAAATCAACTTGACAGGGTTGGCCCAACTCTAGGAAAAGAATTGTTTACCTCTGGTGTCATTGCTCTAATTGTTTCTTTCACAGGTATCGTTATATACTTGAGCTTCCGATTTCAATTAGACTATGCAGTATTTGCGATCGTGGCTCTATTTCATGATGTCTTAATTACCGCCGGAATTTTCTCAATATTGGGTTTAGTACTAGGCATTGAAGTAGATAGCCTTTTCATCGTTGCCTTGCTGACAATTACAGGTTTCTCGGTCAACGATACTGTGGTAATTTACGATCGCATTCGTGAAACCCTCAAAATTAATCCCAACCGGCCAATTGCTGAAATCGTGGACGACGCGGTAAACCAAACATTAGGAAGGTCAATCAACACGACTTTCACCACGATGTTACCACTGTTTGCTATCTTTCTATTTGGCGGCGAAACCCTGAAAAACTTTGCTCTAGCTCTAATCATTGGCTTTATAGCGGGAGCTTATTCCAGCATTTTCATCGCCAGTACTCTTCTAACTTTGTGGCGAGAACGCAACAGTCAATCCCAGATCATAGCTAATACTGAATCAATTGATACATCAACTGGGAATTAGTCATTGGTGATTTGTCATTGGTTATTCTCCGCGTCCCCGCATCTCCCTGTCCTCGCGTCTCCCTCATCCCCGGTTGGCTTGCTACGCGTAGCGTCTCCAACAGGAGAAGTCGAACTACATCCCCCCCACCGCCTATGGATAAACCTGAAGAACAAGCTTTAATCACAGACCCATTGTTTGATCGACAAGTGCAAAGGCTACATCAGCTGACAGTGTATGGTAGGTGGCTATTTGTTGGCTTTTTATGGCTTACTATTGCGCCTATTTGCTTGTGGGATTTACGTGCAGAGTTTGCTTTGTGGCAACAATACTTTACTTGGGTAGCTGTAAGATATGGACTTTTGTACCATCCATTGTCTGCGCTGGGTTTAGCGTTTTGTATTGGGATGACTGCTGCTATTTTAGTTTGGCAAAGTCGAAATATCCTACTTGGACTACCACAGCAGGAAAAACAACGTCTAGAAAAACAAGTTTGTCGCATACGTCAGCAAGGCCCTACTCATCCCTTATGGAAGTGGGTTTGCCAATAGATTCACAAGATTGACACTCCCCGCTCCGCTCTCAAGAGACGGGGATTCTAGACCCCCAAGACAGCGCTGACTCACCAATCGCCCAATGATTGGCAAATCTCCTGTAGCGCGTTGCAGATTTTTCAAAAATCGGGATGACTGGATTCGAACCAGCGGCCCCTTCGTCCCGAACGAAGTGCGCTACCAAGCTGCGCTACATCCCGCCACAAAAATGGCAATATAAAACTAGAATACCATAACCAAGCCCTTTTAGGTCGGGCGTAATGCCTAATTTCTTATTCTTGGACAGTGATTGGCAAGTGAACAATAAAAGTAGAACCAACTCCTGGCTGACTTTTGACAATGATTTCACCACCCATCATTTGGCAAAAGTGGCGACTAATGGCTAATCCCAGTCCTGTACCGCCATACTTTTTCGTAGTTGAGGTATCGCCTTGGGTAAAGGGTTGAAATAATTGCTGTTGTTGAGTTTGGGTCATACCAATACCCGTATCGGTGACAGTGAAGGTGATACTGCCAAAAGGAGCTTCGGGTAGCAATTCTTCCTTTTGACTTGTGACTGTCAGCGTCACCTTGCCATTTGTAGTGAATTTGGCGGCGTTACTGAGTAAGTTTAACAATACTTGCCGCATCCTAGTTTGATCGGCATACATAGTACCAGGTTGTTGATCGCAATTTACGTCTAGGATGTTGGCATTTTTTTCTATAGATGGCTTGACTGTCTGCACAACATTATTGATCAACGTGGCAATCTCAAAAGTTTCGGGATAAAGCGTCATTTTCCCCGCTTCAATTTTTGATAAGTCGAGGATATCGTTAATCAAGTTGAGTAGATGCTTGCCTGCTGAGTTGATTGTTTCTAAGTCTGTGATAAAGTCTCCTGATAAATCCAAATCGGCTGCATCATCTTGTAGAAGCTGGCTTAAGCCAATCACGGCGTTTAAAGGTGTACGCAGTTCATGACTGACATTGGCGAGAAATATGCTTTTGGCTTTGCTGGCAGCTTCAGCTAATTCTTTAGCTTGTTGGAGTTCTTTTGTTCGCTCAGATACTCTCTCAATCAATCGATTTAGAGATTTGGCTAATAATCCAATTTCATCTTCCGTAATCACCGGCGCTCGCAAATCAAAATTAGATTTCCTTGCTACCTGTTCAGCTACTTGGGTGACAGTAATGACTGGCTCGGCGATCGCTCGACTGGTACGCCACGCTATAATAGCGGCGATCGCCACTGATACCAGCATACTCACCATCACAATTAATCTTTCAACTCCTTTGGCCTGCTCAACATCTTTCTGTCTTTGCTGTTCTTGCTCATCAGCAGTTTGCAGGATGTTAGTTAATTTTTGTGAAAGTTGGTCTAGCCGCATGGCTGTTTGACCACGCATAATTTTCAGCAGTTCCTCTCTGACTAAAGAAATTTGCTGTGGCTGCACTTGCTGAGAGTCAATCTGCTGTAATGTATACTCTATTTGGTTAACATAAGATTTTAAATTAGTGGCGTAATCCTGTAACAAAGTTTGTAAAGTGGAGCTAGTTGCTGCTAATTTTCGCGGCTTGCTGTCAATAAACTTGGCAATTTCTTGCTCTAATTTCTTAGCTTTATCAACACTCTTAATAAATTCAGTTTTTGTACTTAAAAGTCTTGGTGAATCCTCTAAGACTGCAACTAATTTAGAGCTGTATAATTGTGCCCCTATTACCGCGTCTTTATAGTTAGCGAGTAGTTGCCCTTGCTCATAGGCTTGATTAAATTGTCTAATTTCCCTGCCTCGATAATAGTTGGCTATCACTAATCCAGTAAGTGAGCCGAAAAAGCCAATGCCAATTGCGACAAAATACCCATAGCCAATTTTTTGATGGATACGCCAAGAACTAGCTTTAAGCTTCCCTCGCGAGGGAAATTCTATGGTTGGGAGTTCGTCTGTCGATAGCTCTTCCGCTGACACTTTTTTGCTTTGTGAACTGCTGTCGATAGGGGTTATCTTTTGAGTCGTCATTCCTCAAATTTCCTGGCCTGCCCACAAAAATCATCAAATCAGTCTAGCCGATGTCGTCACTTCAATCGGTGATGATCATCTACATTATCTTCTTTTATGACAATAACAAATTACTGTCTGGAGATAATTGGCACAGCAAATACTAAATTTGAGCGATTTTGATGGTAATCTTGGCAATAATATTTTGCTAAGAGGGAACACAATTCACTTTTTTAGTAACAAATAATTTTCTCAAATAGAGAAACTCTTATAGAGTATTTATCCTTGGTAATTTTCTCAGCTTGCAATTAATTACAGTGAGTGGTTACGATTGGGCATACTATTACCCTAGCCTATTGCTTCTTGATAAAACTAATAAAATCAGGAAAAAACCAAATAGAGTTGAAATTTGCTTACTCAGGATGAGTTTACAACCCCTGATAGATATTGGCAAACTTTAGGCAGTCCCACAAAAATTTCATCCCTCAGCACCAGAGAGACTAGAGACTAGTATTTTATGCTGAGGACTTAGAACTCTTATTGACCAATAAGTTTGTGGATTGTATCATAAAAAAATTTAAGCTTAAATATGTAAATATATAAAAACTTTTGTTAAGTATTAATATCAATCCTCATGGGTCAATTGACGAACGCGGCTTAAGATAGCTTTAATATCAGATCAAATCGGCGTCTAGGCTTGTATAAATGAGAGTGGACTGTTTTTTGCATGATTTGTACTTCGATGAGTACGATTATGAGCAACTGACACAGCATGAGATAATCACAACCTGAGGATTCCAGTTGATTAACAAACCAGAACTCAGAAGGCTGATTTTAATACATTCTGCCACTTTCTGAATTTTATCCTCCTACTGACTGTCTACCTTGTAGTTGATGCAGTAGAGATAACGGGGCAATTATGGTTATAGGACACTAAAACCTTTTCCCCAACCTAGTTGTACTGATGCACTCGTGCGTTAACTAATCAACAGCCTTCTGGTTGTAATTGTCCCGATAAGAGAAACTCAACTGTCAAATTATGGAAGTGAAAATGCAAGAACCGGAATTCACACAAACCAAGTCAACCGAGGCAACGATGCCAGAGATTAACAACCAAACAGGAACCATTACTAAACTCCAGCCTGCCGGACAGTCTCAAGAGCAATGGCTGAAATACGGCGAACAAGTTTCTGGCTTTTTAGCGACATTGCCCGAATACCTGGGAACCTTCTTTAATCAATATAAGCAGCCCTTGGTTTCAGTTGGTTTGATTGTGGGTGCAATTGTCGCAGTTAAGATACTTTTGGCCATATTGGATGCTTTGAATGATATCCCCTTGATAGCACCCACTTTTGAGTTGATTGGTATTGGTTACTCCGCCTGGTTTGTTTACCGCTATTTACTCAAAGCTTCAACTAGGAAGGAGTTAACTAGTGAAATTACTACCCTCAAATCACAAGTTGTTGGCAAAATTCCAGAAGCTTAATTTTTGATGGTTAATACCCTGCCGCAAGCGATTCTGTAGAGGACACTACTTTACAAACAGAAGTCTATGGACGCTTATGCAGCTTTGTTTGAGCAGAACTTTTAGGAGTTCTCACCATAAAAGCAAGTGTCTGTAGCGTCCATGCTTCAATTCAAAATTAAAAATAAAATCATTTTTGAACTTGAAATTTTGAATTAAGCGCAGGTGTTGACCTTATTCAGTGCTGAGTACTCAGTACAGTATTCTTACTCGTAACTCAGAACTCAGTACTGATAAACCTCTCATCTTGTAGCTTGTGGAGGCGAACTTTTGGCTGGTGAGCTAGGCTGACGCACGATGTTTTGAGACGGAATTGCCTCTAATTTTCCTAGTTTTACCAAAGCTTGATGAATCATTGCTGCGACTTCGGCACGACTAGCTGGTCTATTTGGAGCTAGGGCTTGCTGGTCTGGATAATTAACTACAAGACCGTTAGTTGTAGCTGCGGCTATTTTGCCAACGGCGTATTGAGGAATATCTTTCGCGTCTTTGTAGATACTTAAAACTTGAGCTGGGGTAGATGGTTCTTTAAGATTTAACCCACTGGTTAAAGCCACTAATACTTGTACTCGCGAAATTTTTTGTCCTGGTTTAAATGTTTTATCGGGATAGCCTTTTAAAAATTTGTTACTAATGGCTTGGTTAATAGCTGGAGTTGCCCAGAATTTGGTAGGTACATCTTTAAATGTGATTCTGGGCTGACGCAATTCTGGACTAAAGGCTTTTTCTAGGATGGCGGCAAATTCGGCACGGTTTACGGACTGATTTGGCCTAAAAGAATAATCGGGAAATCCCTTGAGGATACCACGGGAAGAAAGAACATTGATAAAGCGCCGACCCCAAAAATTATCAGGCACATCGTTAAATGCAATTGGTGGTGGAATGGTTGACTTCTCCTTTGCGGGTGTGACTGGGGGTAAAGCTAATGATGTAATAGATGACTTCCAACCACCTAAGGAAGATATGAACTTTTGTTCTTGGGGTAATTGAGTTGCAACTACGTTAGGGGATGGCAAAACTGAGGAAGGATAAACTCTCTCGCCTGGAGGTAAAGTCGTTTTGGGTTCAATAACAGTTGTTGGTACAGGCGACGGCAAAGCGTTGAAGTTAGAAGTTGAATTTGGTCTTGCCTGAGCGGCAGGCGAGGAAGGTTGATTTGATTGAGTGCTGGGAGAAGGCGAGATTAGTCCGTTGAAGTTCCAGCTAGAATCTCTACGAGAAAAAGACCAAAACAGAATCGCTGCGATCGCTCCAAAGGCGACTAAAATGGCTATAAATTCATCAAACCCAAGGGGAGTTTTTGGAGATGACTCAGGATCGGGAGGTAGTATATTTGTCATCGTAGTCACCCTGGTAGTAGTAATGTTAGTACTTCAACAAAATTGAGCCATAAGTGACTATTTTATACCACTAGTTTTGAGAAAAAATTTTACTAATATTGAGTTATGTAACAGAGTTTTTAGCTGTGATGCATTTTTATTACTCAATCCCCAATTCCTAGTTCTTCTTACCTAAGAATAGTTACAATTTGCTTCATCACTTGCATCACTTCGTAAAGCTCGTTTTTTTGAGGGTTGGAAAGAGTAAATTTATTTGATAAAGCATACTGACGCATCTGCTGGTTTAACTTGACAAAAACATAATCTTCCCCAGTCGTTATCATCCCAAAAACAGGTATTTCTCTGTTAGGGTTCGACATCATATAGGCCAACGTTTGTGGCAAAGCCTGCATGACACTAAAACCATAACGTTTCGATTCAATTAATACTATCCAAAGTCGATTTTGCACCACTAAAGTATCAATAAAGCCTTCTAATACAGTCTCTTCATCGCCTTTAGTATCAATTTCAACTTTTACCAATTGCTCACTACGAATTTTAAAAGGAGGATCGCATAGCCCCATCAATTCCAGTAGGGGAGACAAGATAATCACGTTAACTGTGCCTTCAGTGATTGCACCATCGCTTGCGTAATATAAATAGCGATTTTTTAGCTTATTGAGTGATTCTTTTTCACTAGTGGTAAGTTTGGGTAAATCCTCAAACCATTCTGTAAAAAATTCTTGGTCAGCAGTTTGACTAAGCTTGAACTTTTCGTGTGCTTCGTTCAAGTTAGTAATTGCTTTAGTAATTCCTACGGTTTGAACCATTATTACTACTTGTATGCAAAATGGATTGGGTTAGGGAATTCCAAAAATTAAATTATCCAATTTCACGCCCATCAAAACGATTTTTCCTCCCCTGCCCCCTGCCATAAAAGCGATAAGATTTTTTTTTAACAAGTTCCGTGGGTTTAAGTCCCCCGGTTCTGTAACCGACAAGTTTTGTGTTGGGGTGAAATCCCCATTACAAAACTTAATTACGAATTACGAATTACGTTAGCGCAGCGGTAGCGTAAAGCCTACGGCATAGCTTCGCTTAGAGCGAGGTACGAGCGTCCGAAGGAGCGTCATTACGAATTATTTAATTGTAAGTCCCTGATTCACAGTACCCGCAGCAAGCTAGGAATACTATCTATTGCTTCCAAAGTCTGAATTTCTGCTAGGGCTTGGCGAAAGTTGCCTTCTTTGACATCATGGGTGACAACTACAATTTCTGCCAATTCTCTTTGAAAGCCAGTTTGAACAATTGACTCTAAGCTAACGCCATAGTTACCGAAACAAGTACCCAGTTTACCGATGACTCCGGGTTGGTCTTTTGTCAGGAAACGAGCATAAAACCGAGTGACGAGTTCTGCCATTGGCGCAATTTGACAATAATCTTGATGTCCACAGGCTAATAGGGGATTTGGAATTGCTGTATTGGTTTTGAGGGCAGCAACTAAACTCAAGATATCCGATGATACAGCACTGGCGGTTGCACCAGCACCAGCACCAGGGCCAAAAAACATTACTTGTCCGATGGGTTCCCCTTCAACCAGGATGGCATTATAAACGCCGTTAATGCTGGCTAGGGGATGTGCTTGTGGGACAAGGGTGGGATGGACTCGAACGGAGAGGGGGGATGGAGGAGACGCAAAGATGGGGAGACGCGGGGACGTGGTGACATTCTCCGCGTCCCCGCGTCCCTGTGTCCCCGTGTCCTCTTCTGAGGGAGTGTGTTGTTTAGCGATCGCTAATAATTTAATCACAAATCCCAGTTTTTCGGCATAGGCAATATCTGTTTTGCTGACTTGCCTAATTCCTTCACAATAGACATCTTGTAAGTGGATGCGTCCACCAAAACCCAAGGAGGCGAGGATGGCAATTTTATCTGCTGCGTCGAAACCATCAACGTCGGCGGTGGGGTCAGCCTCTGCATAACCCAAGCGTTGGGCATCAGCCAACACATCATCGAAGTTACTACCTTCTGTTTGCATCCGTGTGAGGATGTAGTTAGTTGTACCGTTAACGATGCCAGTAACGGTGTGAATGCGATTCACACTTAATGACTGTTTCAGGGGTTGAATTACGGGAATACCGCCACCAACGGCGGCTTCTAGCATCACATACACCCCGGCTTGATTGGCGGCTGTGAAAATCTCATGTCCAAAACGAGCGATCGCTGCTTTATTAGCAGTTACTATATGCTTACCAGCTGCAATGGCTTGCAGAATTAGCGATCGCGCTGGTTCTAATCCTCCCATTACTTCCACAACTATATCTATCTCTGGGTCATTGACAATAGCAGTTAAATCTGTAGTGATGACACCATGAGATAATTCTACAGCACGGGGTTTATCAAGCGATCGCACTCCCACCCGATGGACTTCTATTTCCTTTAATAACGGGTGGCGTCCAACTTGATCCTGTAATAGTTGTACCGTACCTGTCCCGACAGTTCCTAATCCTAATATTCCCAGCTTTACACCCACAACTTTTGCACCCAATTTCACCAATAACAATTGTAGGTAGAGCGTTTGCCCTACCTACTAATTATCTTTTGTCAGTTGTCCTTTGTCATTTGTTCAACAACCAATGACCAATGACCAATTTAGTATGTTTCTACATGCCAACGGCCAGCTTTCTTGAGTTCTTTTTGGTAATCACTCCAAGTTACCCCTTCCTTGGCAGCAGCAGCTGTCAATGCTGCATCAATGCCATCTTCCATACCGCGTAAACCGCAAATGTAGGTGTGGGTTTTTTCTTGTTTGATCAATTTCCACAGTTCGTCTGCATGTTCTGCTACACGGTCTTGGATGTACATCCTACCACCTTGGGGGTTTTTCTGTTCGCGGCTGATGGCGTAGGTGAGGCGGAAGTTATCAGGATATTTCTGCTGAATTTCTTCCAGTTCTTCCTTATATAGAATATTGGGAGTTGTAGGTACGCCAAATATCAACCAAGAAAACCCCTTAAATTGGTATTCTGGGTTAGCGGCTCTTTCGTTATCTTTAAACATCCGCCACAGATAAGCCCGCATTGGGGCAATACCTGTACCAGTTGCCATCATAATGACTTTGGCATCAGGGTCTTGGGGTAATAACATTTCTTTACCCACAGGGCCTGTAATTTTTACGTCTGCCCCAGGTTCGAGGAAACACAGGTGGGTAGAGCAAACACCGTAGACTGTTTCGCCGCTTTCTGGGTGCTTATACTCTAATTGACGGACGCACAGTGATACAGTTTTATCATCTACATCATCGCCATGACGAGTTGAAGCGATCGAGTAGAGTCTGAGTTTTTCAGGCTTGCCGTTCTTGTCCACACCTGGCGGGATAATACCAATACTTTGACCTTCTATATACTTCAAATTGCTGCCAGTCAGGTCAAATTTGATGTGTTGAACAATACCAATCCCGTCTTCTTTGACTAATGGCTCATTTGATATACACTTACCAATAAATGGAGCATTAGGGCGATAAGTGTTGACAGGAACGTCACCGTGGGCGTCTTTTTTGGCTTTCGCTTGAGTCATGGTGTTGCCTTTTTTGTCCTTGTTCTCGGGCTGTTGTTCAGCTTGTGATTTAGCGAAGCCTTTCACTTCACTGTTAGCACTTACAGGTGTGGCTTTACCATTGACTTGCTCTAGAGCATTAATGGGCTGGATGCTAACAATTTTGCCGCCTAAGCGAGTGATACGTCGCATTTCTTGATTCATGCGGTTGTAAGGCACTCTGATGAACACACTGCCACTTTGGCGAATTGGGTAGTTTGTTTGATTAGTTTCTTCGTTCTGACGCAGACCCACCACTTCGTAAACGAAGACGCGGCTACCTAATTCTGTGTTGGCAGCACCCTCAACAGCACCTTGATTGTACATTCGTTCTACCACTCCGATACTTACTTAACCGTTTCTCAAAAAAAAACAATCCTATCACGCGCCAGCTTTAGTTTACCGAATTTTGGTTGCACAAAACTGGCTCTGTGGGAAAACGGCATCATCAAAAATTATGCCTTGCTAAGCACACTCACCAAAGCCACGTAGGCATTGCAAAAAACACACCTGTTCACCTTCTAAGGTAAAGGATAAGTCTTTTGGAGAATGTTAATAGTGAGTCAATTTAATCTTTTTTTCGTGAACTGCTACTTCCATTTGGTAGATAGCTGCTGCTACTCAACAAGCAAATTGCAATGGCAGACATGGTTAGGTGGTCGGTTTTGATTGGTAAAAGCTACCATTCAGTTTGACTCTAAAAGCTACCTTAACGATTGCTTTTGCTGAGCGTTCACACTGGGGTATGCCAGCATCGGAAACAAACTTTCCGATTGGTTTTATTCCCAACTGTCTTTTTCTCCCAGAATGTTCTTAGCTATATCTTTAACCCTAGTTGCGATTAATTCTTCAACCAAGGTAATTTCAGCTATTAACACTACTATATGAGGAAAGCGATATAAGCAACTATAAATCAGTTTTACTTGATGTGAAAAATATGTCAACCTCTATGAGTGCCTTCCTATCAGCTTCGTGCTGGTACCTAAGTATATCCAAAAATTGCATGACCAAGCCCTTGTGTGCGAAAGGTTGCTCCAACGGGCAGGGAACTCCTAACAGCAATAAAACCTGCTGGAATATTGGGTTACAGAGCAATTAAACACTTTTACTAATCGAAGTTGAAAGCAATTAGAATTAGAAATTTTCTCGAAATCGCTGCCAGATAGAACCATACCCGATAAACTTAAGTAATAGAGATACAAAAAAATAGCTAAATCATTACACATCATTTACGGGTAATAATTTTCACTTTGAGAAAATCAACAACTAAATCCTGAAGATAATTTGGTGAATCGCTAGATTCGTCTTGACAGTAAATCTTGTATGGAGTAGCGCCTTCTGTTAAGATCAAATATACCACTAGGATTAAATACTTACCAGTACTCAAATTTTGATTGAGCTAACGAGTAACGAATATTACGTTTGTTGCCACTTGTTGAGTATTTCATGTATGTACTGGATAGCAAGAACGCAGGATAAACCAGAGGGGTAAACTCCTAGCTTCAAAATCTGCTGTGTGAAAAATTATTGATTGACACATTGACACATCTTTAGCATTCAGAGGAGATTTATGACAAGTAAGCCGGAACGCGTGGTACTGATTGGAGTAGCCGGAGACTCCGGGTGCGGTAAATCTACGTTTTTGCGTCGTTTGATAGATTTGTTTGGTGAAGAATTAATGACAGTCATCTGTTTGGATGATTATCATTCATTAGATCGTAAACAGCGCAAAGAAACAGGAATCACTGCACTTGATCCTAGGGCAAACAATTTTGACTTGATGTATGAGCAAATCAAAGCGCTCAAAAATGGTCAAGCAATTGATAAGCCGATTTATAACCACGAAACCGGCTTGATTGATCCGCCAGAAAGGATTGAGCCAAATCACATTATAGTGATTGAAGGGCTGCATCCTTTATATGATGAGCGGGTGCGATCGCTGATCGATTTCAGCGTCTATTTCGACATTAGCGATGAAGTCAAAATTGCTTGGAAAATCCAGCGAGACATGGCTGAACGTGGTCATCGCTACGAAGATGTTTTAGCTCAAATCAACTCACGCAAACCTGATTTTACTAAATACATCGAACCACAGAGAGAATTTGCTGATGTAGTTCTCCAAGTATTGCCCACTAACTTAATCAAAGACGACAAAGACCGGAAAGTTTTGCGGGTACGTATGCTCCAGCGGGAAGGCAAAGAAGGTTTTGAGCCAGTCTACCTGTTTGATGAAGGGTCAACAATTCAGTGGACTCCTTGTGGACGCAAGCTGACTTGTTCTTATCCTGGAATGCAACTCTATTATGGTTCAGACGTCTACTATGGACGCTATGTTACCGTATTGGAAGTAGATGGTCAATTCGATAACTTGGAAGAAGTAATTTACATTGAAACTCATTTGAGCAATACATCCACCAAATTCCAAGGTGAGATGACTCACTTATTACTCCAGCACCGCGAGTATCCTGGTTCCAATAATGGAACTGGTTTATTCCAAGTGCTTACAGGTTTAAAAATGCGAGCTGCTTATGAGCGAGTAACAGCAAAGGAAGCAAAGTTAGCAGTTCAAGTTTAAAACAGCAGTGTTTGTGTCAAAGCCTGTGGGGACATCCAAAAGTGTCCCCCTTTTTTTTATCAATGGCTTTACTTAGCCTTAATTCTTGTTTTTCTTAAATTTAGAACACACTAACTACTGAATATGTCAATATTGTTATGATTCCAGAAATTTTAGCTGAACTGAATACCAACATTTAGTCAGCCAAAAAACTCGTAAGGAGGAATTTCCTTTGTCTCGTCGATATTTATTTACCTCCGAGTCTGTTACTGAGGGTCATCCAGATAAAATCTGCGATCAGATTTCTGATACGATTATCGATGCCCTACTCACACAAGACCCAGCTAGCCGTGTCGCTGCTGAAGTAGTAGTTAATACTGGATTGGTATTGATTACAGGCGAAATTACTACTAAAGCCAACGTTAACTATGTAAATCTCGCCCGGAAGAAAATTGCTGAAATTGGCTATACTGATGCCGATAATGGCTTTTCTGCTAATAGCACCAGCGTTTTAGTGGCTTTGGACGAACAATCGCCTGATATTGCTCAAGGTGTTAACGTCGCCCAAGAAACCCGTCAGCAAGACAGTGATGAACTATTTGATAAGATTGGTGCAGGCGATCAAGGTATCATGTTTGGCTTTGCCAGCAACGAAACACCAGAATTGATGCCCTTACCTATCAGTCTAGCTCACCGTATTGCTCGCAGATTGGCAGCAGTCCGCAAAACAGGCGAGTTGCCATACCTACGGCCCGACGGCAAAACCCAAGTCACAGTGGCATACGAAGATGGTCGTCCTGTAGGTATCGATACCATCTTAGTTTCCACTCAGCATACAGCTAGCATCGGTGAAATTACAGATGAAGCCGCAGTGCAAGCCAAGATTAAAGAAGATCTCTGGGCCGCAGTAGTCGAACCGATTTTTGGCGACCTCGATATTAAGCCAGACCAACAGACGCGCTTTTTGGTCAATCCGACCGGTAAATTTGTTGTTGGTGGCCCCCAAGGTGATTCTGGTCTCACGGGACGGAAAATCATTGTTGACACCTATGGTGGTTATTCACGTCATGGTGGTGGCGCTTTCTCTGGTAAAGACCCCACTAAAGTAGACCGTTCCGCCGCTTATGCAGCCCGCTATGTAGCGAAAAATATTGTTGCTGCTGGGTTGGCTGATAAGTGCGAAGTTCAGTTAAGTTATGCCATTGGTGTAGCGCGACCGGTGAGTATTTTGTTGGATACCTTTGGTACTGGCAAACTGGATGATGACACTCTGCTGGAATTAGTCAAGCAGCACTTTGAACTGCGTCCAGCTGGGATTATCCATACCTTCAATTTACGCAACCTGCCAAGCGAACGAGGCGGACGTTTTTATCAGGACGTCGCAGCTTACGGTCACTTTGGTCGAGCTGATCTAGATTTGCCTTGGGAACAAATCGATAAGGCAGAATTGTTGAAGCAAGCAGCCAATGAGTCACTTGCAGCTGCGATCGCCTAAAACATAACTTAAACTTATAGGTTTCTTTGAGGGTATTGGCAACTAGCTAATGCCCTCATTATTTATGTATGCATAGTTTGATTACTTCTGTCTTTTCGCTACACCTATGAGGCGTTCAACTTGGACGGATATATCAGGAAAGGCTAGGGGTGAAATAGTACCTGTGGTTAGTCTCAGTTCAGTTGTGTATTGTCCATTTTTCAAATCACGAAAGACTTGCAATTGCGAAGTCTTCAGGTTAACAACCCAGTATTCAGTAATGCCAACCTCCGCGTAGATTTCTTTTTTCTTACCTAAATCTTTGCTGAGGGTGGCTTTGGAGAATTCGATAATCCAGAAAATATCTTCAGGGTAAGGATGGTGTTGTAGGTAAACCTCACCTAAAGGTTTGACAATGGCAATATCGGGGGCAGGTTCTGAGTCGTTTGGCAGGGTGATAGGTTTGGCATCGCGGATTTTTACCCGTTCACCGAGCAATATGCGGAGATAATCAGCGGCTTCTGTGTTGTAGTATGCGTGAGGTTCTCTTTCTGGGGGCATAACAATAAGATCGCCGCGCAATAGTTCAATCGGCTGGTCGTCAAAAATACCTGCTTCTATTGCTTGGTGATAGCGTTCAATTGTCCACTTATAGGTAGTTATGGTCATAGACCTTATTTAGCCTTTTTCTACCAATTAGACAAGAGGTTTAGTTTAATTTTAGTCTTTTATCCAACTAGCGATCGCTGATGCGGTTTTGTCTGATAAGTCAAGCACTTCCTTCTGGCTACCCTTACCTTTTCCTAGCTCGATTTCTTTCTCCATGTATTATATGGCATCACTACAATCAGATCCTCGAATAAGGTTTTTTCCTTCGACAATCAGGCATTAATTCCTCTTACCCTTCAAAAATGAGCGAACGTACAGTGATTAGAACAAATTATTAGGAATTCGGCCAACTGTTGTTGCACTGCCCAAGATGTTACTTTGTCCACCGATAATTCTTGTTACTTCCTCATCAGATAAAGTCGATAGATCATTTTCTAAGTTCAAAAATTGGTATCGTCGTACCACTGCTTGACTTACAGCATTTTGAATTAAGTTATCAATTTCAGCCTGACGACTATATTTTTTTGAATGATTTTCCATTGAAATTTGCTTCCTTGTGATTGACAATATACCTATTAAAACTATTAATCAGCATTTAAGAGTATCCTTGTCACTTTGGAAAAATATCCTCAAAGATAATTATGTATTAGGCGATATCTGATAACAAACCGCTTTACATCTACATATATAACTAATGCGTGTTTTATCAATTTTTCGGTTGCGAAAGCGCCTAATAACAAGGGCTAGAGATTATTCTCTGCCAAAGCGACAAAAGAAAGATGATTCTGGCAAAGAGAGTATTTTAACCCCACGTACCATTAGATAAGCAAGTACGTGTAACGCCATCATCCATCGTGACTCTAGAACCTTCTGAGGAGGTTTGTCCTTTATATGTACACTGTGCTGCCCCACCAATAATCGCTTTTTGTTGCTCATCAGATAGGTCTACTATTTCTTCTAATTCATCTAATTGAAAATTCTCAACTGCCATTTTTTGATGTCCTCTGAAATTGGAACTATCTTCATTTTATGGAAAAAGGAAATTATTAATATAGTTTCAAAAGGTAAAATTGAACATAAATGCATATTTTATGCTACTAAAATGTATATGATATTTATCATACAAAACGCTTCAGTTGCGGAAATGCGAATCTTATTAAACAAATCAATAAAATTGATAAAAAAAATTGGCTATTAATTGAAATATTTATGTTCCGAAAATTTGAGTTTCTACATCTTGGTGACGATATCTAGCTTTTTGCTATAAATTTGATGTAATAAGATGAACACTAGCTAATTGAGAGTTCAATCCCAAAAGTTGGTAATTCTCAATAGCAGTTTGAAAGTGAGAAAGTCGGGTAGCTGATGTTTTTATCAAGGATATAAAATATAAGATAGACAGGTTTGATGAATTTCAGAAACTATCTCAGTCAACCCGCGTCATTAGCTACATCATAAATCCAAACCCAAACCGTCCTATGCTTCGCATTCATCGCTGGAAATCTGGAACTGCCGCAATCATGGCAACGGCAATTACCACAAGTGTAGTTGCTCCTCTATTTACCTTTGCTCCTGCTAACGCACAATACAATAACAGGATTGGGCAACAATATAATAGAAACATTACCATTCCTTCTGGAGTTGCTTTTCCTGTCACCTACGAGAAAGAAAAAGTTGTCGTTTCTCCTGGGGAAAGCGCAGACCTGACACTAAGGATTGCCAATGACATTATCGACAGAAATAGAAATGTATTAATACCTGCTGGAACTCAGGTGGTTGGTAGGTTAGAATCTGTAAATCTAGATAGAGATTATTCGAGAGATAGAGATTATCCCACAGATAGAGACTATTCCACAGATAGAGATAGCAACACTAGAAAAGGTGTGCGATTCGTAGCCAGAGAACTAGTATTTTCTTCTAATCGGCGTCAGCAGATTAATGCAAGTTCTCGGACATATACTAGAACTGAAAGAATTTCTAAAGGAGCCGATACTGGCAATATATTAACTGATGCAGCGATTGGTGCAGGTGCTGCTACTGTCATTTCCTTAATTACGGGCAACCGCAAAATTGAATTATTAGAACCTCTTGGTGGTGCTGCTGCGGGTGCTTTAGCAAGTGTGTTGTTACGCAAAAAAGAAGCTGATGTTTTTGTGATCAGACCTGAACAAGATTTGAGACTTACACTCGACTCTGACTTAACACTATACTCATACCGCTATTAAAATTACTGCTTTGTTAAGTCGTGATTTTAATCATATCTGAATTAGCGATCGCTCAGTATATTTGTAGTGGCGATCGCTTAATTTTATGAGACTTATTAGTTCGGTAATTTCAGTCAACACTAGCTATCAACGGACGTGGTTCTGCAATTCCATAGCCTTGTGCGTAATCAATTCCTAGTGCTGTAATTCGCTCTAAAATAGCTTTATTCTCCACGAATTCTGCGATCGTCCGAATGCCCATAACATTGCCAATATATGTAATTGCTGCAACGATCGCATCATCCACAGAATTATCAACAATATTGCGGATAAACCCACCGTCGATTTTTAAGTAGTCCACTGGTAGAGACTTGAGGTAAGCAAACGATGACATCCCTGCCCCAAAATCATCCAACGCGAAACGACAACCGAGAGTTTGCAGTTCCTGAATAAATTGACTGGCTTTTGTGAGATTAGCAATCGCCACTGTCTCAGTAATCTCAAAGCAAATGCGTTGAGGTGCGATTGGGTGTGAGGCAAACTGCTCATATAAAAACTCGATAAACTGATCATCGTTGATGCTAGAGCCAGATAGATTAATCGCGTAGATACTTTCTTCATTGTTGACCACCTTTGACCAATCCTTGAAAAGGCTACGAATTACCCAACGATCAATCAAGTGCATCAAGTTGTAGCGTTCCGCTGCCGGAATAAACGTCATTGGTGACACTAGGTTTCCTTGCTCATCCCGCAGACGCAACAACACTTCATAATGTTCACCATTGTGGGCAGTTGGGTTAATACTAGCAATGGGTTGAGCATAGAGACAAAATTGATCGCCCTCCAAAGCTTGAGCAATGCGGTTAACCCATTGCATTTCACCACGCTGTTGCATTAACTCTTGATCATCAGTCCGGACGACATATACCCGATTGCGCCCCCGGTTTTTGGCAGTATAGCAAGCTGCATCAGCGGCACTAATAATTTCTGTCAGGTTTTCAGTGTCAGCATCAATACTCACTAAGCCAATACTGACTCCAATTGAGAAGATTTGCTCTTGCCAAACAAACCGGAACTCCTGAACACATTCACGCAGTTTATTGGCAACCCATAAAGCTTGCTCTAGTGTACATTGATTGAGTAACACGCCAAATTCATCGCCTCCCAGCCTTGCTAGTGTATCGCTTTTACGAATTTGCTTTTGTAATAAAGTAGTGATTTGGCGTAATAATTCGTCTCCAGCCGTATGACCGCAGGTATCATTGATAATCTTAAAGCGATCAAGATCCAAGTAACATAGGGCATGGACTTGATTGTCTGACTTGGCAAAACTCAAAGCTTGTGCGAGTCGTTGCTCAAACTCACGACGGTTGGGCAATTCGGTCAAAGCATCATGGCTGGCTTGCCAAGATAGTTGACGTGAAAGAGTCCGATTCTGAGTGACATCATGAAACACCATGACTGCACCAATCATTTGTCCGTTGCGATCGCGTATGGGTGAGGCAGAATCCTCAATCGCCGTCTCATCACCGCTACGAGTAATCAAGATTGTGTGGTTGGCAAGCTCAACAATTTGACCTTGCTGTAATGCTTTTTCTACAGGGTTTTCTACAGGTTCTCGTGTGTTTTCGTTAACAATTTTAAATACCTCAACCAACGGTAATCCTCGTACCTCCTGTTGACTCCAGCCGGTTAAATTTTCTGCGATCGGGTTGAAGTATTCAATTTTGCCTATTGCATCTGTGGTAATTACTGCATCACCAATCGAGTGTAACGTCACTTGAGCTAATTCTTTTTCCTGAAAAAGCGCTTCTTCCATGCGCTTGCGCTCTGTAATATCAACAGCTACACCACCGACATACTTAGCCCCCGCTGCATCTTGAAAGGGGAACTTAAAAACCAACCAGTAATAAAGAATACCATCCGGCGTGGGAACAGTTTCAATAACTTCCATAACTTGTCCTGTTGCCAAAACAGTAGCGTCATTTTCACTTAACTGTCTTGCTATCTCTTCCGGTAGCCAATCGAAATCTGTCTTCCCCAACAAATCAGCATAGTTAACGTTAAAAATACGCTCCAGTGATTGATTAGCATAAACGTAGCGCCCGGCTTCATCCTTCATAAACGCAACAACCGGATTGTGGTTCATAAAGGCTTGGAAACGTGCTTCACTTTCCTGAAGTGCGGCTTCTACTTGTTTACGTTTCAGCACTAAACTTAACTGAGCAGCAATCACCATCAGGTTCTTGACCATCCGTTTGTTTTCAGCGACTACCTCAAATTTAAAAAATACAAGTACCGCGAGTACCTGACCATTAGCTATGACTGGAATTCCCAATCCAGTTTTAATGAAGTTTTCACCAGCACTCTGGCAACGGAGAAAAACTTGCTCTGATTGTTGGGAAACATCCTCTTGCCACTCTGGTTGCTGCGACGCCCAAACTCTTCCAGGCAATCCCGTTCCCAATGAAAATTCTAATGCTTCGGTTGCTGATCTAAATGCTAGCAAATGGAATAAATGCTCGATATTCCTATTGACATTGATGTAAAAAGCGGGATTACATTTTAAGACATTGCTTTGCTGACAAGGAATCCAGGCTTCCCCATACTGCCAATTTGATGTTTGACAAATTGAGCGTAAAACTTGCCCTAATGCCGAGTTGAAATCTGAGGACTCTCCAATTTCCAACGCGAGTTTTTGCAGCAAAAGAATTTCCTCCTCAGCTTGCTGGCGATCAGTGATATCAGAGAAAGATGTCACCACTGCATAGGGAGTTATTTCACCTGGATGAACCAGTGGTTGAGTATTAATCGAAATCCACGCCATGCTACCTTGTGGTTTATGAACTCCCATGATCACATTTTGACAAGGTTCACCTGTCCGCAATGTCACCATTGCAGGGTGTTGCTCTCCCAGGAAGGGGGAACCATCTTCGTGAATCGTCCGCCAAAGGGAATCTATCGATGTGCGTCCCATCATTTGGTCTAATGACAAGCCTAAAATTTCTTCTGCACTGGCGTTGCTGGCACAAATCGCCCCATGTGCGTCCTGCAAGACTACACCTTCTGCCATGGCTGCAATTACAGACCGATATCGCGTCTCGCTTCGTTCTAAAGCAGTCAATAACTTGTTTTTAGCTTGAAACTCGGAAGCTATAAGAATGGTGTCGGTCAAAAAACCTGCAATCAGTTGTAGCGTCTGGATACTCTGTTCTGTGAAGGCGTGATTAGTGCTTGAGAGGATTTTGAGAACACCAACGCATTTCTCTTGTTGAAATAGCGGGATAGCAACTAGTGACCGAACACCAATACTTTGACAAGCGGTGATGTCAACTCGTGGGTCGGTTGCTGTATCTTCACAGCCTAAAATTTCTCCTGTCTCAACACATCGTCCACACAAACTCGTGGTGACTGGGAAGCTTAATCCTACACGGGTAGCAGCGATGCCACTGGCCGCATGGTATACTAGTTGTTTGCCTTCTACCATGGCAATTACAGCCCCATCGGCATGAGTTAACTGTTGGGCGCGATCAACAATCAAGGACATCACCTGAGTTAAATCGAGACCATTTTTAGTAATTTCTTGTTGGGCGGCGATGACAGTTGCTAGGTGTTGCGATCGCTCCTGGAGTGCTTCTTCTGCTTGTTTGCGATCGCTAATATCCTTGTGAGTTCCTGTCATCCGGATCGGCTTACCCTGCTGATCACAAGCAACAACCTTGCCATAATTACTAATCCATTTCCATTCACCCGATTTAGTCAAAACTCGATAGTCAAAATCGTAAGGCTGGAAACGATCTTGCAAATAGGCATTCAATCGTTCCATCACCCAAGGCTGATCCTCTGGATGAATTAACCGCTCCCAAGTACTAACCTCACCAGGAAGCTCACCAACACTGTATCCCAGCATTTCTAGCCATTGGGGACTAAAATAAACTTCACCTGTAACAATATTCCAGTCCCACAACCCGTCTCCAGACGCTTCAAATGCTAGTTGCAACCGCTCTTCGCTTTCTTGTAAAGCAATCTCAATTTGCTTTTGAGCGGTAATATCCCGCATCGAACCTACCATCCGCTGCGGATTCCCCTGCTCATCCCAAACCGCTTTGGCTTTTGACTGAAACCATCGGTAGCTGCCATCTTTACATCTATAGCGGTATTCTGTAGCATAGTTCGGGATTTTTTGTGTTAAGTAAGCCAAATTGATTAATTTGACCCGATCTATATCGTCTGGATGGATACGGTTCATCCACTGTTGATTACTATTGCTGATTTCGTTGGGTTCGTACCCTAAAAGCTTGCTACACTGATGCGATCGCAACGTTTTTCCTGTAACGATGTTCCAGTCCCAAATCCCGTCCTGGCTTCCCTGAATAACCAATTGCCAACGCTCTTGAGCATTTTGTAGCAGTATATTCGCCTGGGCCAGTTCTGCTGTTCGTTCTGCAACTCTAGTTTCTAGTGCTTTGTTGGCATAATGTAATTGTTCTTGACTCAGTTGTAGTGCGACTTCTGCTTGCTTGTAATCTGTAATGTCTTTCGTCACTAATACAACTTTATCTACTTTACCTGTATCATTTTTAATCGGGTAAGCAGACCCCTCCAACCATCGAGAACGCCCTTGATGACCATTAAGCGCAGGGTTATAAAATAACGGGGGGAAGGTGACAGTTTCTCCCGCAAATACTCGTTTGAGATAGGGCAAATGTCCAAGGCTAGCAATTTGTGCGTCCTGCAAAACGTTATAGCCTTTTAAGACATTACGAGAATCACCCCAAACTTCTTCCCACACTTGGTTTGTTTGCAGTAGAGTACCATCGTTTGCATAAAGCTGCATCACAAAAGGCGCTTGTTCAAACACTTGATGAAACTGATATTCTGACTCCATTAGCTTTTTTTTTGCCTGTTGGTAAATCCATTCCAGCTGACTGAACAAGTGGGCATTTCGCCAGATCACAAAGCCAAGCAACAGCATCATCGTCAAAACGATCCAATCTATTTTCCCTAGATCAACAATTAAAACCACAAAGATGCTGACAATGAAAAAGCAGTGCCCCAGCAAGTGACGCCAACGATAAATTGAGTTCCACAAGCGGATAAATCTCAGCATGGTGAAACCTCCAAAAGCTTTATGCAAGCTTCATATTGCTATAAATCAGTATGCATAGCTAACCGTAAAAATACGGTGCTATATTTTTGTTTAAATAATATTAAACCTCCTATGTTAAATTATGGAGATTCTCTAGCCTATAGTCTTTCTTAAAAATTATCTACTTTTGGCAACCAAATAATAAATGTAGTTCCTGGTGATTTGGGTGAGGTGATATTGGAGTTAATTGCTGGGCTGAAAACTTCAATTTTCCCTTGCATTTGCTCGATTAATTGTTTAGCGATAGCTAATCCCAAACCTGTGCCCGGAATTTTTGTTTGTGCTTGTACACCGCGATAATGCCGTTCACCAAGATGTTCCAAATCTTCTGGTGGAATGCCAGGCCCATTATCACTAATAGCAATTCCTTGAAAGTGTGGTTTTTCTTGTCCAACTTGGATAGATATCTTGCCACCTGTTGGAGTATATTTCAGTGCATTATCAATGATATTATTTAGTACTTCTTGTAAGGCTTTGACATTGGCACGTACTAATGGCAATTTCGGTGGTATTTCTGTAACCAATCGGATATTTCGCTCTTGTGCTATGGCTTTTGCTGAAACTAATAATGGTGCTAATAAATCAGTTAAAGCACAATTGGTTACTTTTTCTCCTGTTCCAGGTAATAACAATGCTGGCTTTGATTCTGTTTGCACAGTTGCTTCTACAAATACTTCGTTTTCTGGGAGTCGCAAAGGTGCTAAATCTGGATCTTTCCAGTCAAGAACTTGATCAAATTGTTGCAGTAATTCTTGGAGGCGATCGCTTTCCCGCACAATGCTAGTAGCGACATCGCGGTTGGGGTCTGCTGAGCGCAATCGCTTCAGGAGGAGTTTACCAAAGGTGCGGATCGCTGTCAACGGATTGCGAAACTGATGCAATAAATTATCTAATAAATCTCGCTGCTGTTCTTGCAGAACTTGTTGCTGATGTAACTGCTGTTGCAACCATGCTCGACGCTGATCTAAGATACAAGCGATGGCGATCGTTTGTGCTATTTTTTGAATTTCACTCTGCTCGCGATCGTTCCAGGCTCGGTCTTCCCTACTTGTCACTAGCAACCCCATCATCACACCCTCATACACGATAGGTAAAACAATTTGGTTGCCACTCAATAGGTATTCTTCTTTGAAATCAGGTGCAGCCGCATCTGGAGTACTAGAATCCTGTGATGATTGCTCAAATCCTAACCCAGGCTGCAACAATTTTTCTTGATAATTAGGTAACGCCAAAATATTCGTAAATTTAAGTTGCTTGCGTGTTGTGGCCTGGGCAGTTTCCTCCCCTTGCACCAATATAGCTGTCTCTGGATAAACTACCACAGGTATCAGTTTTGCCTCTCCTGTAGAAGCTTCTACCAATTCCTGCGTGAGATACACAATACTCAAAGATGCTCCTAACCCTTGGGTTAGTAGTGCTATTTGCTCTCGGCACAGAGCAAGAAAATCAGAACTGGCAGACATTAACATTTTGCGGCTCTTGCTCAGAATTACAGATTTTGCAGGATGATTTGAGAGGAAGCTGAGTGTCTTAACCACTCATTTGATCAAGCTTAACTAAATTTTCTAGCTGAGAGTTTGTGTTAGGGGATCATCACCATTATCTATGTTAGTAAAGCATGACTAAAATCTTTATAGTCATGTTTTGTACCAAAGGATGATGCTCTTAGCTACTTTTGACTGATTTATTTGCAAAGGTTTTATTTTTCTTGTATCAAATGGTTAAAAACTGTTGATATTTTGAATTAGAACTTCTATAATTACGACGGATTTTGTAGCTATCACTACAATCTATAGCTTGAAAGAGGAGGAAAAGAAGTTGGCAAGGAGACGGAAGCGGAAAAGTCGTCGTCGCCAAGAAGGGCGGCGGATTCTCGAACATGTGCCTCAATATAGCATCGAAAGCGGCGAAGACAAACCTGTGACAGCAGCGAGGAAATTTATTCAAGCTGAGGGGATTTCGCCACCAGCATTGCTACTCGTAAAGCGCAATGAACACACCACAGACCGTTATTTCTGGGCAGAAAAAGGTCTATTCGGTGCCCAATATGTAGAGGAAAACCATTTCTTATTTCCCAGCCTGCGGACTTTAGAAGGCCCTGTAGGTCAAGAACCTCTTGCTGTGGCCAGTAGGTGATCCACGAGTGATCATCTCACGCAATAGAAGTACCTTCTGATAATCATTAACTGGCAAAACTGATCAGTTTATGCAAAATTTTCTTTTTTTTTTTAGCTTGTAACTGAATTTGCCAGCAAGGCTAGTCCAAAGCAATTGGAAAATCAACTAATCTCAAACCACACAAGGCTATATGAGATGGTTGCTAGTCTAATGATGCAGAAGGGAGTAAAAAAAGAGCCAAGCACATCCAGGTACGCCAGTGAAGTTGCGTTCTGCTCTGGATAGATTGGTAAATGCAACTCTGTCAGAACATCCACAATTTTTCCCTACGACATAAATCGTGGGGAAAACTAAACATTAAAGCACCAGCAATTATTTCTTGCTCCTTGCGAGTCGTGATGCGTAAAGAAAGCGTCATTCATGGGGATATAAGCGAATAACCGAATTTATTCGGTGGTATGATTGAACTAATGGGCAGGGCATTGTCCATCGGGTTAGATGATATAAGACGGGCTACGCCTGCAATAATTGTTTGACCCCAGAATCCGCCGTTTTCTAAACGGGGGAATATGTCAATATCTATTACTTAAAAAGTAGCTCACAAGTTTAAATTTTTGGCTCAAAGATAGTCGTAAAAACAATCATCTATCTAATTGTCTTTAATGGCAGTGCCCTCTGTAACTCAATGAGTTCATCTCGATGGGCCATAACAGTAATTTTACTTGGAGAGTGTTGTTCGCTTTGAATTGCTTCTAATTTGAGCAACACTTTCTCAAGTCTTCCAGCCTTTTTCCAGTAAAATAGACCGCTCAAAGGTGATAGCAGTATCATAAGAAAAGAAACGCTACTCAGGTTGGGAAAAAGTAAAGACACAACCAAAGATAGACAAACCAGACCAACAGCTGTTAATAGTGACAAAAAGACAGCTAAGAACCAACTAGGTCTAACAAAACCTTCAAAAGTGACTTTGTTCTGTTCTGTGTCTACCGCTGCTACTTGATAAGAGCGCAAACGAAAATATTCCTTTAATTGAGACATTAAAATAGCTTCATCTTGCTCAGATTGCAGCTGCACTGTTTCTGTGCGGTCTTTAGTCGAGGCACGAATGAAGAAAAATAGCCCAACTAATAACAACAAAGTTAACAGCAACGTTGATGGCAGAACAGCATTATCCATAACTAATTGTTACTTTTTGACAGAGGAAACCTATTCATTTTAAAAGAAACCAAGGAATAGAGGCTAGGAACTAGGGAAAGAAGTTCAATACCAATTCTCTAAAATCCGGCAACACATTCAAACCCCGAAACCCAGACCATATCTGAATTACGAATTACGTTAGCGAAGCGGTAGCGAGTCCTCGAGCGTCATTACGAATTACGAACCTACTTTTCTAGCCCCTTGGTTAGTATCGGTTATTAGGGACTAAAGACAAAGAAAAACTCTTCTTAAATCCCCAATCCCTAATCCCCAATCCCATCACTTTGTCCTTTGGCTGATGTAATCTTGCCAAAGACGAGATAGTTCCTGCGATTGCAGTTGCCACTCAACAGAAATTTGATACATCCGTCTGGGGCGTCCTCGCCCTTCGAGTTTCTTCCAATATCCAGTAATTGCTTTATGGTCTTCGAGAAACTTAATCGCACTGTACAGCACGGTATCGGAAAGCCTATAGGTAGGATACTCAGTTTCTAATCGTTGGATCAACTCAGTTCCGTAAGATTCACCTTCTTGTAGTAAAACATACAGTATGTAACACACTGCTAGTTCTTGACAGAGGTAAGTTGGCGGAGGATTCTCAAAGAATTGATATATATCCTCAAGTTTCATGGTTAGTGAATGGCTAAAAAAATACCTTAGGTAAACTCTACAACCAGAGTGTTATGTATACAAAAGTACTCTTAAGAGTAAGTATATATTGTTACTAGGCTGTATTTCCAGAACATCAACTTAAATAATTGCCCACATCCCTTGAGTTGTGGAACAGGTTTATGAGTTTAGAGGCACAAAGCATTGTATTCCTTCGTACCCAAGCTCGATACAATGCGGTGAGGAGCTATGAGACAGTGGCAATGCCAGAGCCTTACTGTTAGTGATGCTGAACTGGTTAGAACTGCTTAAGCATAAAATAGCATCGAAAGAATTTTACAGGTAAAATGCCTTTTTGTCTGTAAAACTTAATAAACACTTAGTTCACCTGTGATTTTGCCAATACAGACCCCAGAAAAATCAGCTAAGTAAGATGTCTAGATTAAAACTTTAATCCCTGTGGACACACTTAAGCAATGATTGAGTACTGAGGTTTTGGACTTGAGATACCTGATTTAATCTGATAAGTGTGATGGTAAATTTATTAAGCACCAAGCACTTTGGTGAGCAGTATGTCGCAAACCCCTGACACCTCTTCGTCTTCTTCGACTCTCCGGGCAATTGCCCAAACATTTCGCCTCATCGGTTGGATTAGCTTTTGGATTCAATTATCCTTAGGTGTAGTTTCTGGTGTGATTTTGCTAGCGAACAGCCTTTTTAGTCGGAATCCTAGTGGGCCTGGTAGTAATGCAGGAACGGGTTTTGGTATTTTATTAGAAATAGGTGGACTCCTGGCATTGGGTGCAGGCATTTATTTGGCTTATCGCTACACCAGAATTGGCAACCAATTGCAATCTTCTAATCCCAGCAACCGCCCCCGTAAAAGCGAGAGTGTGCAAGTATTACGTTTAGGGTTGTGGGTAAATTTGGTAGGAATACTATTAACTCTTTTAGGGGCACAAGCGATAGTAGGTAGTTTCACACTTAGGGCTTTATCTCAAGGTCAATTTATATTTTCTCCACAAGCTAATCAAGCGATTATCAGTGGTTTGGATATGTTTGTAGTGTTGGCAAACATCCAAACACTACAAGCACACTTTGCAGGGCTTGTAGCGTCACTTTGGTTACTGAATCGCATTAATCGTAGGGAGTAGGGAGTGGGGAGTGGGGAGAAAATTCTTCTCTGTAGCAAACTGCTGAGTGCTGAGTATGGCTTTGAGTAATCAACACTGTCCCTAGCCTATGTAACTACGGCTATAGATCAATTAGCCAACCTAGTATGCATAGTTATGAAAAAAAAACAACCTGCTAATGAATGATGTTAAAACTAACACAGGAGTAAATTATTGATATTGTCTGGAAGTTTGAGATTATGGGAAATCGACAATCAGGTAGATTTGATGCAGAAGCGTGGAAGTTTAGTATACAAGTTTTGTTTAGTGCGATCGTCTTGGGGCTATGTGTATTACAGATTGGCTTGACAAGGGATAAAGAGAATATTGCACTTTACTGGGGTGGGTTATCAAGTGTACTTGCATACTGGCTACCTTCACCGACACAATCTAAAGACGACAAGGAGCAAATGACCTTGACTACAAGTACGATCGCATCTGCTAACAATAATGGTAATAATGGTCACAGCGACCCTGTAGCGATTATGACTCAAAGTACTTCGACAACAGAAGTTACAGAACTTTCAAATTGATTCGCATAATTAGGGCGGGCAAGATGCCCACCCCACAAGAGTTTTATTTAATTTGAT